>JAWVYE010000231.1:0-3922 GCA_033722905.1 Desulfobulbales bacterium | reverse complement strand
GTGCGCCAACAGCAATGAGAAGGTCTGACTTAGATACTGCCATGTTGGAAAAGTAAGTCCCGTGCATGCCAAGCATACCCAGGGATAATTTATGGGTTCCGGGGAACGCTCCCAGCCCCATAAGGGTCATGGTAACCGGAATATTCAGTTTAGTGGCGAGTTCGGTCAATTCCTCATTGCTGTCAGACAGAATAACACCACCTCCGGCATAGATTACCGGTTTTTTGGCTTTGAGGATCTCCTTGCAGGCTTTGGCAATCTGTCCCGGATGCGGCTCGTACGTCGGCCGGTATGTCCTCATTTTCACGGGCTTCGGTTTGGTATATTTCACCTTGCCCATGACGATATCTTTGGGCAGGTCTATAAGGACAGGGCCCGGTCGTCCGGTTCTGGCAATATAAAAAGCCTCCCGAATAATATCCACGAGTTCATCCGGGTCCTTTACCAGGTAATTATGCTTGGTACAGGGTCTGGTAATACCGATAATATCCACTTCCTGGAACGCATCATTTCCAATCAGGCCTGTTGGTACCTGCCCAGTAAAGACGACCATGGGAATCGAGTCCATATACGCCGAAGCTATACCGGTAACGGTATTTGTCGCACCGGGGCCGGAGGTGACAAGTGCTACGCCCACATCACCTTTTACCCTGCCATAAGCATCTGCTGCATGAACTGCAGCCTGTTCATGCCGCACAAGAACATTTGTAATATCTGATTTTTCCAACTCGTCGAATAAGTCGATTATCACCCCACCGGGGAAACCGAACATAACTTCGACACCCTGTTCTTTGAGACACTTGACAATCGCTTCTGCGCCTTTAATCTTCATGAATTTGATCCTTCATTTTTTATATTTTACTTAAAGAACGTTCCCTCTGGCATGCCGAAGGTTTGTCACCGACAACGAACATTCTGACTTCAACTGTTTTAACTGGCACCTCATACTGGATTCTTGCAGTAACCATAGAGCTGAATCAACTTTCAGAAAAGATAGGAATATATAGTACTGCGGCTCGAATTGTCAAGCCAATGTTTTTTTGCCGAACCGGGACTTTTCATTCTTTTTCCAAGGTTTATATGCCAATGTCGGCAAAAGGCGTAATACAGAAAAAACGGTCCTAAATACGACCAGGATAATTTAATTCATTACTGAAAGAGTTGGTTAATTGTCAGGGACTTCTGGCGGGTTTCCGCAAAAAGCCCTGCCTCGATCCCTTTTTTGAGAAAATACTCAACTGCCGCTATTCCTTCCCCGCCCATGTTTTCCGAAAAGCTGTTGACATAGAGCCCGATATGCTCGTTTATTACCGATTCATCAAGCTCCTGGGAATATTTTTTTATATAGGGGCGGCATAGCTTATCATTGTGGTGCGCCCACTGGATACTCGCTCGCACGGCCCGGTCAATCTTTACGATAATTTCCCTGCCGAGCGAGCGTCTGGCCGCGATGCCTCCCAACGGTATGGGATGTCCGGACATCTCCTCCCACCAGGCACCCAGATCAACAATAAGTTCAAGCCCGTAACTTCTGTAGGTAAACCGGCTTTCATGGATAATGACGCCGCAATCGACCCGGCCTGATGCAACGGCCGGCATGATTTCATCAAAACGCAGTATGACCACATTCTGCCAGACCGGACCGTACAATTGCAGCAGCATGGCAGCAGTCGTATATTTACCCGGTACGGCAACAGTCATACCGGCAAATGCAGCCGAATCGACTTTTCTCCTGCCAACGAGCAACGGTCCACAGCCGCGCCCGATTGCGGCGCCTGAATCAAGCAGGATATAATCATCCAGGACATGCCCCAAGGCGTGAAATGAAAGTTTTGTAATATCAAGCCGTCCCTGCATGGCCCAAGCGTTTAAGGTTTCAACATCTTCCAGCACGGCAGGCTGCAGACCCCAGCCGTCAAGGGTTATTCTGCCGTTGACCAGGGCACAGAAAATAAATGTGTCATTGGGACAAGGGGAAAATCCGAGGGAAAGTCGTTTCATAATTTATCCTGCAGTCAGGCAGCTGTGAAGTTTCCTTTTCGCTTATTTACCGGGTTAACCAGAGGCACGGTCTTTAATGTAAGCCTGCAGTACTATGCGGCCAACACGACAGATTTTTTCTATGGCCTCGTTCAGCTGCCAGTTCGCGGTGTTGCGATCTTCCACCATGTTACTGACGCAGCGCAGCTCCACACATGGAATGTTGAAGTTTTCACAGACCATGGCAACCGCCGCACCTTCCATGTTCTCACAGCCGGCAGCAAATTTATCACGCAGGTAAGCGCCCCGCTCTGCAGTACCTGAGCAGCAGTTTACCGTAACAAAATTTTCAGCCTTAAAAGCAATATTATTATCATAGAGAATACCCGTGACCCAGGCTTGCAGATCATTACTTAATACCAGGGAAGTGTCCTGCGGGGAAAGCTTCGGGGCAAAATCCTGGATTTCATCCTGCATGCAGATGCCGAAATCACCCAGAAATTCCTCTTTGGCCAGACAAATATCAAGCAGCACCACGCCGGAGTCCAAATAGGCGCCGGCCACACCCATATTCAAGACACCGGCGATTGCGGCGCCATGTAATGACAGGTAATGACTCAGGCGGGCAGCGGTAATGACAGGACCCATTCCGGTGACGAGAAGTGCAAGCGGACCAGTTGCTGTCACAAACTTTTCCAGGGGTTTTATTTCATTTTCTGTCGCAACAGTGATAAGCAGCATCTGAACCTCATAACCGGACATGTTGTTAATGTGGCATTATACGAAAAGTTAGGGTATTTTCCTCGGCACAGCAACCAATTTTTATTACGCAAAGTTACTATTGGCCGCCATATGAATCCAGATCTGCAGCTTGACTCCTATCAGTATGAACTTCCGCAGCGGCAAATTGCCCAGGTTCCTGCGCAAAGGCGGGAACAGTCCCGGCTCCTGGTCCTGGACTGCCTGCATGACAGTATAGAGGATAAGAAGTTTATTGATATCCTTGATTTCTTCAAACCGGGTGACCTGCTTGTCGTCAATGATACAAAGGTTTTTCCGGCCAGGCTTGAAGGGTGCAAGAGCACCGGGGGCAAAGTGGAACTTTTCTTATTGGCATACCCTGACTTCAACAGTCTGGAGCCATGCGGCGCATCAAACGGCCAATCGCATGGAACCCGAAAAATGTGTCTGACAGTGACCGGACTTCTTAAAAGTTCCAAAAAACCAAAACCGGGATCGCGCCTGTTTTTCAACCCTGATCTGGAGGCCGAGCTTCTTGATTATCGTGATAACGGCAAAGCAGGCCTGAAACTTTTTTTCGATATCAGCTCCGGCATAGACCCGGAAGATATATTAATTTCAGCGGGCCGCATCCCGCTGCCGCCTTATATACAACGTGATGATAAGGATTTACCCGAAGACCGCGAACGATACCAGACTCTTTTTGCCAGTAAATTAGGGGCGGTGGCGGCTCCGACTGCAGGACTGCACTTCTCTGAACCTATACTCGCAGAGCTTACAAAAAAAAATATACGCATAGGCGCCATCACTCTCCATGTGGGTTATGGCACCTTTGCACCTGTCAGGGTCAAGGATATCCGGGACCATAAGATCCATGAGGAATATGTCGAGGTAAACCCGGAAACTGCCACGCTGATCAACAAGACCCGCATTTCGGGGAACAGGGTATGGGCGGTGGGCACGACGACAGTCCGCACGCTGGAATTTGCCGCCGGGGAGAATGGCGAGGTTGAAGCCGGGAAGGGATGGTGCGGGCTTTACATTTACCCGGGTTACAGGTTCAAGTTGGTCAACGGTTTAATCACCAACTTCCATTTACCAGGGTCTTCACTTCTTTTTCTTGTGGCGGCAATGACCGGGAGAACACGGATCCTGCGGGCATACGACAGGGCAATCAGTCTTGGCTATCGTTTTTACAGCT
>JAWVYE010000230.1:0-3929 GCA_033722905.1 Desulfobulbales bacterium | reverse complement strand
GTAAAAAGTCAAGCTGTAACAGGCCTTCTTACAGGCACCAGGCTGAAAAAACTGCCCTCGACCATCACGAGCTGGAAAAAATGGCGCAGGCAATACCCCCAGACAAAGGTTCTGAGCCTGGAAACCGGATACGTGCGTGACTATGAAAACGATCCATACGCAGACTATTATAAAAGCAGATCAGGGCTTTTTTCTTTTCTGAAGCCCGGCCCAGGCCCCAACGAAAAAGCACTCGTTGTAGGCCTTGAAATAGACGGGCATACTGCGGCCTACCGGCTGGACCAATTAAGAGCTGCAGGGGTGATCAGCGACATGATTGGCGGCCGCTCCCTCACCATCAGCTTTGACGCTGAGACTGATACGGTGACCGTGCAGGGAGACAAAGGAGAGATGTACGAGCACCTGCTGACCTACTGGATGGTCTGGAAGGGCATATACCCGAAAACCGCACTGTATAACTCAGTACCCTGAGAGCGGGAAATTTTCAAGGTTCCTCAATAACTATTCAGTATCACATAAAATAATACCGATTAATCTGCGAGGGATACAATGGAACCGGAAAAAAAACGGAAACTTGAAGATGAAGGGTATGATTTTGACAGTGACCTGCAGTGCTTTGTAAATAAGAAAGTCGGGAAGATTTTTTCGAGTGCCTGGATTGATAATCAAAATCTTAACACCCTGCAAATTACCGTGTCTCTTCCCCATAACCCTGCCACCTGGAAGATACTCTCAGACCCGGAGCAGCCCCACGAAGAAATGCGGGAGGCACTTTTTAACAAGTATGGCAAAACCCCATAAAGTATTATCATTTTTTTAACGGGAGATGACCTATGGCCGGCGAGATACTTTTTACACCGTTTACGTTGCAGAACTTCACCCTGAAAAACAGGATAGGCCTGGCGCCCATGACCCGCATGTCTTCTGTAAAAGACGGGGTGCCCCGCCGGGATGTCCTGGATTTTCTGGTCCGGCGTGCTGAAAAAAACGTTGCAATTGTCTATACCGAGGCAATAGTTACGGACTACGAAAGTGCCCAGGGGTATCCAGGGCAGGCCCGCATGACTACCCAGCGCCAGATTGAGACATGGCGCCCGGTGGTCAGGGCAATCCAGGCGCATGGCAGCATCGCAGTCATGCAGATTTTTCACTGCGGGCGTATGGCCTGGCCGGCCGTAAACCCTGCCAACAGAATTATCGCACCCAGCGCACTCAAGCCGAAACAGGATAATCCCCTGACCGGAGAACCCTATCCGGTACCGGATGAGATGAGCCTGTTTGATATAGAGCATGTCATCAACGGCTTTGTTGAAACTGCAAAGGGTGCGGTAGCCGCAGGGTTTGATGGTATTGAAATCCACGGGGCCCACGGCTATCTCATTAATCAATTCCTGTCCGGATACTGCAACCAGCGGACCGACAGTTACGGCGGTACTGTTGAGAACCGGTACCGCTTTGCCCATGAGGTAATAAAAGCTGTGCGCCCCGTTGTTCCGGAGGACCGCCTGCTGACCTTCAGGATATCAAACTGGGGTGTGGCGGATATGGAAGTTTCATTGTACGGGTCCAGGGATGAATACCAAAAGATAATCAAAATGCTTTCCCGGGAGCCCATTGGTGCAATTTCTGTTTCCACTTATGACTTCAGCCAAGACGCCTTTGGCACCGGGCAGAATATGGCGCAGATCACCCGCGAGGCCACGGATCTGCCAATTATGATCTGCGGTAAAATCCATGACCGGGCCAGCGCGGACAAAGCCCTAGAGGATGCAGATATTATGCTAAGCGCGAAATCCCTACTGCTGAATCCTGACTGGGTTGCCGACCTGCAGGCCGGAAAAGAGATGAAACCATTTACCTCGGAAGAGGCAAATGTGGCGTATACGGATAATCCGCTTCCCTGAATATTGCTGTTTTATTTACTTCCGGAGTGATTATTATGAAAAGCGGTGAATTGATTCTTTTCTGGTGGTTCATGTTCGGCGCCACACACATGGTCGGCTCAAGTATCCCGGTGCGCACCTTTTTCATCCGCCGCTTCGGGAACCTGGTCTTTAAAGCCGTCTATTCCGTGGTCGCCCTTGCCACCTTCATACCCCTCTGTTATGCCTACTTCACCCACCGGCATGCAGGTAATTTACTGTATAATTCCGGCTATTTAACAAATCTGCTGGCGCAGTTTATCATGCTCGCAGCCTTCATTGTCCTGCTGCAGGGTCTGGTGACAGCCAACCCCATGACTACCATGGCGGAGTTGACCGGCAGGGTCGTGCGCAGCGGCAGAGGCATCCAGCGGGTGACGCGCCATCCGCAGAACTTCGCCTTTGCTCTTTTCGGCCTGGCACACCTGCTGGCAAACCCGTATGTGGGTGACTGGATATTTTTCGGCGGTTTTATACTCTATGGCATTGCAAGCGCCATTCATCAGGACAGGCGGCTGCGGGCCACCGGTCCGGCCCAGGCCAAACAGTTCATAGCCGACACTTCGGCCATCCCCTTTGCCGCCATAATCAGCGGCAGGCAGCGCCTGGCACCGGGCGAGTATCATCCGCCGGCCCTGGCCGCTGCCATTGTGCTGTTCATCCTTATGAGGCTCCTGCACCCCTTGCTGTTCGGAGGTTTCGGTTCCTAGTCTTGTATTGATAACTTTCTGCAGAAGCTCTTATAAGTATCCGGTATTTTAAGATAACAGCAAAATAGCAAAAAAAAACAGAACAGAAAAATCTGCTCTGTTTTTCAGGTTATTGGTGGGTGAAATCAGTTGTAAATTCTTTGTATCTTCCTTGCAGTAATCAATTGGTTATTATTCCCCTACCTTCCAAACGGCTTACATTTTCGGCATATTGGCAAGAAGGTCAACAACTTTAAGCGCGGCCTCGCCCAATTTGTGAGTTTCCGTCATGCCGCCATGGCCTTCAGGGGTTTTGCCTTTAGCATGCATTTCCATCATGGCGCCGCCGCTCATTACCTCGGCAAGCAGTGCGTTGGCATTATTCAGCATCATGCGGCCGTGATCAGCAGAATAGGCGTCAATATCTCCTGCCATGCCCATCTCGCCGAGCATGACCATGTTGGCGCCCTGGGCCGCCATAGACATGGCATGATTGATAAGCAGGTGCTGGTGGTGCATGGTCATCATATCCTTGGGGACTGTGCCTGTCTTGGCCATTTTTTCAAGCAAATCAACCACTATCAGCATAGATTCGCCGAGTTTATGGGTGTAGTTCATATGCTCTGAATGGGCCTGGTCTCCATCCATCATGCTCATCATCTCAGGGCCGCTCAGGGACCGGTTGATCACCCCTTTGCCCATGTTCATCATGTCATGCCCGTGCTCATGAGCAATATCGTCAACTTTGGGAGCCATATCCATATAGGAAACCATGATGGCGTTCGAGCCTTCGGTTACCATAGAAAGGCCATGATTCATCATGCTGTGGATATGGTGCATCTTCATGTCTGCATGGCCACCTACTCCCATCTTGTGCATGAGGTTTTTACCTGAACAGCCGGCCAGTACTAAAGGCAGCATCAGTGCTGACATCATCAAGAACAGCTTCATTTTTCTCATGATATTTTCCTCCTGTTTATGGTTGGCATGACAAAAAAAACCTTTATGGAAACTTTACAGCTCCATGAAGGCTTTAACTTATATGCTACCCGCAGTACCAGATTCCATATACTGACTCCTGGGTCATTGAGAATTATTATCAATTTTTAAAGAATTTAATCAGCAATTGCATTCTGTCAAGGATACCAGTAAGAGCTGAAAGCATATTTTTTTTGGTGCACGGCTGCGGCGCAGCAGGGATTTGACCGGATTGCCGTTTTTGCCTTTCCAGTATCCAGTATCCGGTCCCGGCGGCAGGTATTTTCTTTTAATCTTTTCAAAAAACCACTGGCCGATTATCCTGTGCCCCCATGTGTGC
>JAWVYE010000229.1:0-3933 GCA_033722905.1 Desulfobulbales bacterium | reverse complement strand
GTTTTCAGCCGCTGAAGTCAAAGGGTGCAATCCGGTTGATGTCTGTTTAAGCAGGGGTGCTGCGCATATGGCGCTTGGGAACTATAAGGAGGCTTTGGCAGATTTTTCCCGGGTTTTGCAGGAAGATAATGACAATGAAAGAGCACACTATTTCCGCGGCATTGCCTTATTTGCATTGGCTGATTATGAAAAAGCCATAGCGGATCTCACCTTTTCGCTCGCAAGAAATAATAACCGGGGTATAGCTCACTTGGCCCGTGGCATGGCATATGCCGAGCTTGGCGAAGATGAATTTGCCGCCCTTGATTTTAACAGCGCCAAAGCTTTTTCCAGCGAGGAGTTTAAAAGCTTTAAAAAACTCTTTGGTGATCTCCCTGCTCCATTTACCAGGACCAGGGAACTTATGGCCCGGGAAAATGCACCCTGGAATAATTTATTGCCGAAAGATTCAGCTGAAAAACTTCTCGAGCTCCTTGGCTGACTAAACCTCAATATAAAGTTATTCTATTGAATTTATACCTATGGAACAGAAAGAGAATAAAATCCCCGGCCATACCCGCTTCGGTTTAAGGCTGCTGCAGGTGCTGATCATTATTTTTTGCCTGGTTCTGGTGCAGCGATGCATCCATATCTATAATGAGAACAGAGATGTCGATGCGGAGACCAGGGTGGAATATTTTGAAAAAGGATTTGCCAGCGGCAGGAAAAAATCCTTGGGACTGTCAGAAGACCCGGAACCCCGGTTTAAGAATTATGCCTATAAAAAGGCATACAGGGACGGCTATCGCCAGGGGTGGGATTCGGGCCGTGAAGAGGAGAAACAGGAGTAGCTGCGGCATCAGAAAAGGTTCCTCCAAGCCATGGGTTAGTCCCTTTATCATGCACCCTGATTGTGTCCCCTGAAATTACGTTAAAATATATAACCCAGGTTGATGCCAAACGACTGCTCTGACAGGGAAATTTTCGCTCCGGGCGCACCGGTTGCCGGACCGGCAGTTATTGTGTTTTCAGAGACATACATATAATGGCACCCGATATCCCAGTGCTGGCCCAATCTGTAATCTGCCCCAACCGTATAGTGGTACTCAACTATAGCAGGGAGAATCAGGTTATTTGCAGCGCTGTATTCATCAATGGGTGACTCTCCATAATTGAAACCAGCCCGGATATTAAAGCGATCGTTCATTTTATAGGCGATTCCTACTGCAAAGACAACCTGGTCGTCCCAGCCCGGATCCATCGGTACCATGATGGTGCCGGGGCCATTGACAGAAAGTTGGTCCATGGTATCGGACCAGTCGATCCATTTGATGTCAGCAGCAATTGTCAACGTTTCTGTAGCATGCACGGCTATGCCGATAGCTGCCTGCTGGGGAAAGTCAAGATCCAGGTCATAGGTGCCCCCGGGAAGAGGGGCGCCGCCAAATGCTGACATATCAATATCACCATAGGCCAGCTGGTATTCCAGGTCGGTGAAAAACTGCTTGCTTTTATAACTTAGCCCGGCGGTTACAACTTCATTGAAATCATACAGGATGCCAAAGCTGAGGCCGAAGCCGAAGGCCGAAGCCCCCCTGCCGAGATTGAAGTTGTTTACGACCGTGTCCCCCTGTTCATCTGCATCTGTGTCAGCCAGCATCCGCTGCTGGAATGATACCTCCTGGAAGTCAATATTTACAGAAATGCCGAGACTGATGCGGTCCGCAGGCTCCCAGGCTATCGTAGGAGCCATCTGCCAGAAAGCAATACTGCTGTACCCATCCCAATATACCCCCGGCTGCATCAGTGTTGATTCATAATCAACGCCCATGCCGGATGTGCCGTACATACCTCCCCCGAATACCATATCTTTCCGGTTGCCGACAGGGCCATTCCATCCTATGGCCGGTATACCGTATATTTCAGAAGCGCTGTCAACAATATTACCGCCAAAGGCTCTAAAATCCGTTGAACGCTCAGGCATGAAGGCCTCCATGGAAAAGTCAGCCCGATGGCCGATGCGAACCATTCCGGCCGGGTTGGTGACAGCGGTCATGTTGCTTCCGGGCAGGGCGGTAACGGCACCGGCTAAACTTTTTTGGTAAGAGCCGACCCCGATAAGCTGATAGCCGTTGGTGGCCAAAGCTGATGCTGCGATTAATAGATAAGCAGTGGCAACAGAAATACCCAAAGTTGTTTTACTTTTCATGACGCCTCCTCTACCAGAATGATTTTCCGGTTGGTGTAATTATAACTCATTGATTTGTATAAAAATATTAATGATCTGAAAACAACGCCCTGTCATATTATTAAGCAAAAGAATTTGTGTAAACAGAAAACAGTGATTCGGTTCCGGATTCCTGCACAGACCTCTGAGAATCGTTCCACTTTACCCTTCATGGTTGTACCCGGAATAGAAAAAATCATTTGTGTCAAAAAAAATTGCATATGTAACCAATCTGTAATCAGGCAGGGATTAAATTTAACCTGGTGGCAATAACAATAATTACCTCGTTCAATTAATTGAGATTCGGCAATACATAAATTGACGCTGCAGGTTATTGAAAAAGTTATTTGTTTGCCGCAACAGCAATATCCAAGAACGCACCCTGAAGGTATTTAAAGGAGACCTGTATGAACATACGAATTTTAACTGCAATAGTCATGCTCACTGTTCTGCTGAACAGCAATACAATTTATGGCTATGTCATAGGCGATATAAATGGTGACGGTGAAGTTGGTCTTGAGGAAGCATTATTTGCCCTGCAGGTGGCCGCCGGTCAACATCCCGGTTTTCCTGATACATGCATTCTGAACGGGGCCGGGATATGGGAGACGGGCAAGACCTACTTTAAATGTGATGTTGTTTCGCTCGCTGATAATTTTTATGTGGCCCAGACGCAAAATATTTCCATACCTGGGAATTCTCCGGCTGTTGATTCCGCGACGTGGACACTATTGCCCCTGAAGGGAGAGAAAGGAGACCCGGGTGAGCAGGGACCTCCCGGTGCATCACCTTTTGAACTCAACAACAACGACGCTTATTATGTGAGCGGCAATGTCGGGTTCGGCACTTCATCTCCTGCCAAGACGGTAGACATCCTCGGTACGGCAAATGTGAAACCGGGGACGTTTTATTTTGCCAGGGGAGAGACGCTGCCCCTGCATACAGGCTACCGTTGTTCCTGTGACAGCAGCTCAGTCACTGAAGATTGTGCCCAGGGATTTTATGCCATGACCGACCAGTCCGGGTGCACAGACTGGTGGCTATTAGAGGGTTCTGTTGACATGCAGAATAAGTACGACAAGAAAACTGCGGCACCTGCCCTTTATGTCGGTACCATCGGCGGTGTGGGTGTCGGTACCGATTCACCCACAGAACGGCTGGAAGTGGCAGGCCGAATAAAAGTAAGCAACTACGATCCGCAGATCATCCTGCACGATACAGACGGCTATGGTATCAGGCCGCGTATCCGTTTCCTGAATAATACGGGTAATTTTGACAGTGATGACCGCTCGGACCAGTATTTCAGCTTCTATACCATTTTCAGCAACAATCGGACCTTTGATGCCCATTTGCGGGTCATGGGACGCGCTTCGGGCAGCTGGGGGAAATATACCGAAATATACCATGATGGCACGGATGGATACATTGGAACCGATGCAGGCGACCTGGTCCTGGAACCGGCAAGCGGCAATGTCGCAATTGATGGCAACATTGCCTTTCCAGACGGAACCGTCCAGACTACCGCAGCCCCGGTTGCAGGCATGTTTCCCCGGCCCGCCTATGATTCCGGCTGGGTTGATATCGGCTGGCTGGAAACCAAAGCCTTAACCCATAACCTAGGCGGCGATCCAGACAACTATGTGGTTGACTTGACTTTTAAGGATTTGTCAAGTGGTGTGGTGAGCAACAGAGGGCTTGGTTATGATGAGTACGAGTTTGATGGCGGG
>JAWVYE010000228.1:0-3947 GCA_033722905.1 Desulfobulbales bacterium | reverse complement strand
TGCTTCCAGACAATATGCCATGGTGTAGAGAAAGGTATAAACTCTGGTGCCGATGTCGAACAGATCAATGAGCAGGACATCAAACAGATCGAACATCTCTTTTGTGGGCCTTCTCTCCTTGCTGTAAAGGCTGTAGAGCGGTAGGCCGGTCGGGACATCCAAGGCATGGCCGGACTCAATCATATTGTCCTGTTTTTCGGAAAAAAAACCGTGCTGGGGTGAAAAGATGCAGGTCAGCCGGGCGGGAAATTTTTCCCTGATCAGATCACGGCTGTGCACGAGGCGGCTGTCCGTCGACGCCTGGTTGCAGAGAAGTCCGAGTCTGCATTCAGACAACCATTCCGGGGGTGATAAAATAAGTTGTTCTATGCCCAGGGAGATCATAGGATTTTTTCCTGCTTCAGGCCTGGACGACTTTTTCGGCTGCCCCCGGCAAGCCGTTGAATGCATTGCGGGTGTCAACTATCAGGTCAGCATGGTCGAGGATGAACCGGTAATCGTAGGCGGAATGGTCGGTTGCGACCAGGATGCAGTCCATGCCTGCTATCGTCTCTGCCGTGAGTTCAGTGCTTTTCAGGTTGAAAGAGTATTTGCGCACCGGAACCAGAACTGGAATGTGCGGGTCGTTGTATTGCACCTCTGCGCCTTTCTCCTGCAGAAGTTCTATTAACTTGAATGAGGGCGATTCCCTTGAGTCATCTATATTTTTTTTGTAGGCCATGCCGAGCACAAGTATTCTGGAGCCGTTGATGGATTTTTTCCTGCTGTTCAGGGCCTCCATTGTTCGCTGCAAAACATAGTAGGGCATGGCGGTGTTGACCTCCCCGGCCAATTCGATGAATTTGGTCGGAAAATCATACTCACGGGCCTTTGATGTAAGGTAGAAGGGATCAATGGGGATACAGTGACCTCCCAGCCCCGGCCCGGGATAAAAGGGCATATAGCCGAAGGGTTTGGTGCTTGAGGCTTTGATCACTTCCCAGACATCAATCCCCATGCGATGGCAGAGAATTTTCAATTCATTCACCAGGGCAATATTGACTGAGCGAAAGATGTTTTCCAGGAGTTTGGCCATTTCAGCGGTCCGGGTTGAAGAAACCTCAACAACCGACCGGAAAGCGGTTCTGTAAAAGTCAGCTGCTAGTGAGGTCGATTCTTCACCAATGCCGCCGACAATTTTCGGAATATCCCCAGTACTGTACTCGGAGTTGCCGGGGTCTTCACGCTCGGGAGAATAGGCGACGGCAAAGTCTTCTCCTGCCGCAAGACCTGATTTTTCAAGAATAGGCAGCAACAGTTCTTCCGTGGTGCCCGGATAGGTTGTTGATTCCAGGATGATCATCTGTCCGGGCCGCAGTATTTCTGTTATGGAGCTGGCAGTGCTTTCTATATACTGCATATCCGGTTCCCTGTTCTGGGTCAAAGGGGTCGGAACGCATATCAGCAGGACATCAGGTTCATTGAGCCTGGAAAAATCAGCTGTTGCAGAGAACTTATCCTGCCCGACAAAACCGGCCAGTTCAGCGGCGGGAATATGCTTGATATAGCTGACTCCGTTATGGAGCATGTCAATTTTTTTTGCATCAAGATCAAAGCCCAGGACGCCAATATCCTTCCGGAGAAAGGTGAGACTGAGAGGCAGGCCGACATATCCCAGTCCAATGACCCCCAGCAGAAATTCTTTCCGGGCTATTTTGTCTTTAAGTTTAATTAATTCTGCAGTCATAATTGCCTCAATGAGCATGTACAAGGATTATTCAGAGTAAATAAAACTTTGAAAAAGAGAGCATTTTGCCGGTTTATTCAACTGTTACACTTTTTGCCAGGTTTCGAGGTTGATCGACATCACAGCCGCGCATGGTGGCGATTTCATAAGCCAGCAGCTGGGCCGGTATGGTGAAAAGTATGGGGTTCAACTCGGGCACCATGGCTGGAGATTTGGGCATATACAGGACATGTTCCGTGATTTTTTTCAACTGCCTGTCACCCTTGGAGCCGATAAGGATGAGCTGCCCCTGTCTGGCTCTGATTTCCTCAATATTGGAAATGGATTTTTCGTAGACATTGTCTTTGGGCACCAGGCCGACGATGGGCATATCCTTGTCAATAAGGGCTATGGGACCATGTTTCAGTTCGCCGGCCGCATATCCCTCGGCGTGGATATATGATATCTCCTTGAGCTTCAAGGCACCTTCCAGGGCAATGGGATAGTTCAACCCCCTGCCGACAAAGAGAAAATTGCGGCTGTCATAAAAGCGCTCCGCCACAACTTTTATCTTTTCCTGCAGTAACGGAAGAGTATCTTCCAGGATGGCAGGAAGGGTGACGATTGCCTGGCCAAGCTGCCTGATCGTTTTCGCCGGCAGGCTTTTGCGCACCTGGGCCAGGTAGGAGGCAAACAGGAAAAGAGCCGCCAGCTGGCTGGTGAATGCCTTGGTTGAGGCGACCCCGATTTCCGGGCCGGCATGGGTATAGAGAGTCGCATCAGCCTCCCTGGTCATGGTGCTCCCAACCACATTACAAATGGTGATCACTTTGGAGCCGAGTTCGGAAGCAAGCCGAATGCCGGCAAGTGTATCGGCGGTTTCACCGGATTGGGAGATGGAAAGGGTGAGCACGTTTTTATGTAAAAGAAGTTTGCGGTACCTGAACTCGGAGCCGATATCAACCTCAACAGGAATTCCTGCCCAGGCCTCAAGCCAGTATTTGGCAACCAGGGCTGCATGCCATGAAGTGCCACAGGCAACAAGGGCAATCCGTTCAAGGTTCTTTAGTTCATCTTCATTCAAGGTAATCTCGGGGAGTTTGATTTTGCCGCTTTGGGGATCTATCCTGCCGCGCAGGGTATTAACCAGAGCCTGGGGCTGCTCATAAATTACCTTGAGCATGAAATGCTTGTAGCCGGTTTTTTCAGCCATACCGGCATTCCAGGTGATGGTCTGCATTTCCTTGCTGACCTTGCGGCCGTTATCGAGATTTCTTACCTCCCATTTACCCGGTTTGAGAAGTGCGATCTCTCTATCCTCAAGAAATACAACTTTTCTGGTATAGGGCAGCAGGGCCGGGACGTCAGAGGCTAACAGGATGCCTTCGCCGTCGGCGATACCCAGAACCAGGGGGCTGTGATTTCTGGCCGCCACGATGAAATCCGGCTGTCCTTTCCAGAGGACCCCTAAAGCAAATGACCCCTTTACCTTTTTGAGAGCCTTCCTGACAGCCAGGACAATATCCCTGTCAAGATATTCCTCAATCAGATGGGCCAGGACCTCTGTATCTGTTTCAGAGCGAAAGATGTGACCTTTTTGCTCGAGACCGGATCTCAATGTCTGATGGTTTTCAATAATACCGTTATGCACAACCACGATTTCTTCCTTGCAGTCGCCGTGGGGATGAGCATTTTCAGTAGTCGGCGCACCGTGAGTAGCCCAGCGGGTATGGCCGAGACCGACATGGCTTTCAACACCGACCACCTCTTCAGCAATTTTTTCCAGGTTGGAGAGTTTGCCCTCGGCCCTGTATTTTATCAACCTGCCGTTCTGCAGGTAGACCAATCCTGCCGAGTCGTACCCCCTGTATTCGAGGCGCTTGAGCCCTTCCAGAATTATGGGTACCACTTTTCTGGTACCGGTATAACCAACTATGCCGCACATGTTATTTCCGAAATTATTGGTGATAAGATATTGTTACGCTTTCCTGATAATGATGTCACAGACAATCTCCATAAAATGTCGAATTTTCCGAATGTTACCATACCGGCAAACTGGCAACTGCTTTATAGTGCAATAAATATTGCAAGTCAGCATCCCGACACTACTATGATGCGGTGCAGTTGTATCCATGGCAAGTTTTTTTAATTAAAGGATAACTGCATAATATACTTAGGCAAATCTACAAGACAAATAACGCTAATACGAGTTTTTTCTTTTCTCCCGGCCAAAAAGGTTGTA
>JAWVYE010000227.1:0-3954 GCA_033722905.1 Desulfobulbales bacterium | reverse complement strand
GATGCTTATAACCGTGAGGTCCTGAAGAAAGGTATCAGTGAACATACTGCCTCAATAAAGCTGACCTGAGCAAAGCCGGAAATCACGCCCGCGGCCGGTCAACGGAGTCAGTTATTGTTTTGTCAAAGCCCCTGAAGTCATGGACAAGAGCCGGATTTCTGTTTTTATATTTTGACCTTTAGACTTATATCTTGTACTTTGAACCTCGCCATTTGCGCCCGTAGCTCAGCTGGATAGAGCGCCGGACTTCGAATCCGTAGGCCGCAGGTTCAAATCCTGCCGGGCGCGCCATACTAAAAGAAAGTTTTATTTAACAGTAGATAAGATGTTTTGCTCACCCACCCCGAACTCCCCTTTTTTTACTTAATAAAATGAACAGTCCAAACGTAATAAAACACAGGGCCACAGTTACCCGTAATCGCCGGGAGAAGCAGAACGGGCACAGGAGTGTAATCATCTGGTTTACAGGACTTTCCGGTTCCGGCAAGTCAACCCTGGCGCATGCAGTAGAAGAGAAGCTGCATCAGGCCGGCTGCAGGACCTTTGTTTTTGACGGTGATAATGTGCGGCATGGGTTGTGTGCCAATTTGAGTTTCAGCAAAGAGGACAGGCATGAAAATATCAGACGCATAGGGGAAATGAGCAAACTTTTTATTGAGGCGGGCGTCATAGCATTGACCGCCTTTATTTCACCATTTAAGGCAGACAGGGAAATGGTTCGGGCCCTGGTGTCGGAAAATGATATTATAGAAATTTACTGCAATTCTCCTCTGCATGTATGTGAAGAGAGGGATGTCAAGGGTCTCTACAAAAAGGCCAGGGCCGGAAAGATAAAAAACTATACCGGAATATCTTCTCCCTATGAGCCTCCTGAAAATCCAGACCTGGAGCTCGATACAAGCGGTGAATCCGTTGAAACCAATACAGAAAAAATCCTGGATTTTCTAGAGCAGCGCCATGTTTTTTCCCGGAAACAGGCCGAAAATTCAAACTGATATGCCGAGAAAGATAAACAACAGAGGATTCACCCTGCTGGAACTGCTGCTGGCTTTAGGCATTCTGGGTGTGATCGCCGTATTTGCAGTCTCCATTTCCCATTCGACCAGAAACCTTGTCAAGACTTCCGAAACAAAGAACAGGATGAAAGAAGTGAAGCGTGCTGTTCTCGACTATTACCGGGCCCATGGCAACCTGCCCATGCCGGCGCTGAAAAATGAAGTGCCGGTTGCAGCTTCAGCACTCAATCTGGAGCAGAGCTACAGGCTTGATGCCTGGGGCAGATACTTCCATTATGATCAATCCTTACACGATCATTATACTTCCAGGACAGATATTACCGGGCTGTCTGTGGACGGCAAACCCGTGGCCGGAGTGATAATAAGCGGTGGTCCTGATCAGAACATTGAACCAGGCAATACAGGCAGTGAGTACACCACAGGTGGAGATGATATGGTGCTGGCGATTTCTGTAAATGAGCAGGCCATGGCGATTGCCATGAATGACCTGCAGGTTATGCAGAGCAAGGTACAGGCCTTTGACAGGATGTTTGCCGGTGTGGATAATAACGCCAAGGACGGTGTTGATGAACATGGTTGTGTCAAGGCAGACGGGTGCCCGCAAACCGGAATGGCGAATGATCCGAACTGCTCCACCGCAACACTGGATGCCGTCACGCCATCTTATTCTTTTTGCAGTAAAACTGTAGACTCTCCTGCGGAACTTATTGCCGGTCTCTACAAACTTGGCGAGACTGTTCTGCTTGATCCCTGGCTGCATGAATACAGCTGGGGCGATGCATTTTCATACAATACGTCCGATCAACGTTATCATAAATTCTTTTCAGCCGGCCCGAACGGTATTGCCGGGGATGACGATGACATAATCCCTTGAGATAGAGGTGTATAGTAAACACAGGCAGCAATGATTTTTTCTCGCCGGTCATTTTTCACAATGTCCATTTCTTTTCAGACGCTCAATTGTTTTTCTGGAGTATTTTTTTGATTTTATTGCATCACGCCGAAATTAATGATAAATTAATCTGGTTTTGCTCTAAACGGGAATGGTGATGAGTAAAAAAATCGTAAGTATATCTTATCTTAATCAATCTGTTGAATTTATTGAGGCAGCAAGGTCGCAGGGAGGTAATTTCACCCGATCTGCCGCTTCTGTTGATACCGGTAAATCTCTGCAAGACGCCTGCGCCAAAGCTGACGAGATTCATATAAACGGGCTTTTTCCAACAGCCCAGTATGACTGGGAGACCTTTCCAAAGGTTCAGGAGCAATATCTAAGCTCCCTCATCGCCAATTCAGTAAAAAGAAACAGACCCGGTTCCCAGATAAGCGCCAGATCAAAACATATCCGTGATGAAGTTAAGGACGGCACGGTCAGTTCACTTATCGCATACCAGACCATTGAGAAAGACGAAATAACCTCGATTTTTTCTCTTTTGGGTAAATTCAGGGAAAAGATAAAAACTATCTACAGTTTGCCCACTGCCCTTGCCGGAGCATTTCTCTATTCTAAGAAACCCGAAGGCAATTCTCTGCTGCTCTGGGTCCGGGCAAAAGTCGCTGTGATAGCCATAGTTTCTGCAGACGGATTGATTAAGGTCGCCCGTACTCTTCCCTATGGCATGCCCGGTGGGGAAGGGCCCGATACAGCCCATATTGCGGCAGCCGATTTTTCAGCGGAAATGGGCCGGGAAATAATGATGACCGTCAATTATTTCAAGCAAAAGTTCAGGGAGCCCTATCCAGCTGACATGTACGTCCTGGGAAATGATAGACTGCAGACTATTTTCGCAGACTTTCCCCTTAAGAATCTGGAAACTTCACTCCACTTTGGTCTTTCGGAAAACGTGCCCCCGGGAGTTACGCCCGGCAAATTCAATGACAATGTACATCTCTTTGGCAACTTATTGGCAGATAATGCCTTTAATTTCCTCCCCCTGCAGGAGATTGAGGAGCGTAAGACCAGCAGGGTATTGACCGTGGCGCTGATAGGGCTGGTGCTGCTGATCGGCCTGGCGGGACTATGGACCATGAAAATACCTGCGGCCAGGTCACTGGAGGATTTAAATGACCGCAGGAGGGAGCTCCGGTTAGATGTCCGGGAGCTTGAGACAGCAATTGCCAGACTCAAGCCGATTGAGGGCAGAAAAAAATATTACCAGGCAGCGTTTCTTGACAAGAAAACCGGATTTATCTCCTTCCTGCAACAGGTTGCAGCAGTAGTTCCCGCCGAAATGGTCTTTGACTCCTTCAGCCTGACACCGGCAGAAAGCTCATGGAACTGTATGATAACAGGCAGGATTAAAGGGCAGGACTGGCAGAAACGCCTCGATACGCTGCGTAAATTCGGCCGGGATTTATACTCTTTTTCCAATGTTGATATTAAAAACGTTTCCCATTCCCTGGGACAGACAGGCATGGATGCATCGACCATCAGTTTTCAGCTTTCCCTGCAACTTTTTCCCGGAGCAGATAATAAATGAGCGCCAACATCATGACCAAAATCGTGCTTACTGTGGTGGGGGTGCTGGTATTGGTGCAAATCCTGATCTATAACGGAACCCAGGTGAACAACCTGGCAGAATCGCAGGCCGAGAAGGTGCGGTTATCCCGGGAGATTGAGGAGTTGGCTGCCACCAAGGAGGAAATGCTGCATTACCTGGCCGGCCTGCAGCATGAGTACAACGAGATTGCGGCATCTGTTCCAGAAAATATCCTGCACGGTTATGAAGACCATGAAGAGATGCTGGCCGGTTTTCTGGACTATATCAAGGCCGCGGAAATCAGCTCGGTGGAGGCCACGGTTTCCTTACAGGGCGGCAGGAAGTATATTAACAAGCCTGTACCGCTATTTGAGCATGACCTGGCCTATGACTATACCTTCACCCGCCTGACTCAAGCCCACAAGATCCTTTCATTTAACCATAACCACGACCATAAT
>JAWVYE010000226.1:0-3972 GCA_033722905.1 Desulfobulbales bacterium | reverse complement strand
TCATCAAAATGGTGCGGGATGCTCAGGGCTCCAAGGCGCCTATAGCAAGCCTGGCAGACAGGATAAGTTTGTATTTTGTCCCCACGGTCATGGTCATAGCCATGCTGGCAGGTTTAGCCTGGTATTTTATCGGTGGTGCTCCCTTTTCATTTGCGCTGAGGATCTTCATAGCCGTACTTGTTATTGCCTGTCCCTGTGCCATGGGACTGGCAACTCCCACATCAATCATGGTCGGTACAGGCAGGGGAGCCCAGCTCGGGGTTCTGATAAAAAGCGGCGAGGCTCTGGAGCTTGCCCAGGGAGTCAATGCCCTGGTCTTTGACAAAACCGGTACCCTTACCCATGGTAAACCCCAGTTAACCGATATTGTCATGGTCCGGGAAGCTGGTATGCCCGAAGATGAAATGCTGGCTCTTGTCGCCGGAGCGGAAAGTGTGTCAGAACATCCTCTGGCAGAGGCCATTGTCAAGGAGGCCAGGGCAAGAAACCTTTCACTGCAGGAACCGGATACCTTTGAAGCTGTAACGGGGAAGGGGATAAAAGCTGTCATAGCGGGTAAAAGCCTGCATCTCGGTAACAGCGATTTTATCAGGGAACAGGGCAAAGGCTATGCCAATGAGCATATTGACAGGACGGCGACAGAATTTGCGGCCGCCGGCAAGACTTCACTCTTTCTGGCAATTAATGGCGAGTTGACTTCCTTACTGGCCATTGCAGACCGGATAAAACCTGAAACCCCTGAGACCATCGGCAGGCTTAAAGGTATGGGAATCAAAATATTCATGCTCACCGGCGATAATGAAACAACAGCAAGGGCAATCGCTGCCCAGGCCGGCATAGAGGAGGTCATTGCCGAAGTTCAGCCTGACTTCAAAGCGGATAAAGTGGTGGAGTTACAGAACAGGGGGATGAAAGTCGGTATGGTTGGTGACGGCATTAACGATGCCCCGGCCCTGGCCAGAGCAGATGTGGGCATTGCTATGGGCACCGGCATTGATGTGGCCGTGGAATCGGGCGACATCGTGCTGATGAAGGGTGAACTCGGGGGTGTTCTGACGGCATTGGCACTCAGTAGAGCAACCATGCGCAATATCAAGCAGAATCTTTTCTGGGCCTTTGCCTACAATGTGGTGGGGATCCCGGTCGCAGCCGGCCTGCTCTACATCTTCGGCGGCCCAACCTTGAATCCTATGATTGCTGGTGGCGCCATGGCCATGAGTTCGGTATCGGTTGTGACCAATGCCTTACGGCTCAGATTTTTCAAACCGGCAGGTTGAATACCCTACTGGAATACACCGCTCATTTATTTTTGTTGCCTTTATATTTTCAGCATTGAGAATTGAAATCGATTTTCAGCCGGCAAGAACTCTTTGGAGTTCCCTGCTCATTTCTTCAAGGTTATAAGGTTTTGGGACAACACCGGTAAAACCATAATCCTTATACTGTGACATTATGGGATCCTGGGCATATCCGCTTGAAACAATACCTTTGACAGCCGGATCAATGGCAAGTAATTTCTCCATCGCCTCCTTGCCCCCCATTCCACCCGGTACAGTGATATCCATCAGGACAGCAGCAAAGGGTCTGCCGTTAACTTTGGCGGCCTGAAAAAGAGTGACCGCCTCCTCACCGTCCTTGGCCAGGACCACATCATATCCAAGGTTCTCCAGCATCTCTTTGGCAAAATCCCTGATCATCTCTTCATCGTCCATAACAAGAATCTTGCCGCTCCCTTTTGATATTTGCGGTATTTCCGCTTCCGTTATCAGATCATCCTCAAGAGAAGCAGGGAAATATATAACAAACGTAGTACCGTCTTCGGGTTGCGAATGAACTTCAATGTGACCTCCGTGGTTGGTCACAATGGAATGGACAATGGAAAGGCCGAGACCGCTGCCGTCTTTTTTGGTCGTGAAATATGGATCGAAGATTCTTGGCAGATCTTTGGCTGGTATGCCCCGGCCGTTATCCTGGAAGGAAATTTTTACATACCTGCCTTGTTTAATTGGCAGGTTTTTCTGCTCATGAGTAACGGTAAGATTCTCTGCAGTGATGTTAATTACGCCGCCTTCAGTCATGGCATGATCAGCATTGATTACCAGGTTCTGAATGACCTGGCTGAATTGGCCGATATCCACAAATGATTTCCAGAGGTCAGGGGCAATATCAAATGCGCATTTGACATTGGAACCCTGCAAAGCAAAGGATGCGGATTCCCTGATAATCACGTCAATTTTTACTGATTTTTTTACCGGATCGCCTCCTTTGGAAAAAGTCAGCAGCTGCTGGGTAAGGCTTTTAGACCTCAAAAGGGCCTTTTCCGCCTGCTTCAACCTGAAAAAAGCATTGCCCTCTGGGTCGGAATAGGTTTTGGCCAGAGCAATATTACCCATTATTGCGGTAAAAAGATTGTTGAAATCATGGGCAATTCCTCCTGCCAGCAAACCAATTGATTCAAGCTTGCTGGCCTTGATGCGTTCCAGCTCAAGCAGTTTTTGTTCACCGATATCCTCTATCAAACCAATGACAAAAAGAGGCTCGTCTGATTCATCACGCACAAGAGAGACGGTGAGCCGCCCCCAGAATTCCTGGCCGTCTTTTTTTAGATAACGCTTTTCAGCAGTAAAAGAATGACGCTTTCCGGCAAGAAGCTCCTGGAATAATCCCAAATTCTTATGAACGTCGTCAGGATGGGTGATAGATGAAAAGTTCTTATCTTTGAGCTCTTTTTCAGTGTATCCCAGCATTTTCTGATATGCGGGATTGCAGGCATAGATATGGCCTGCCAGATCAGAAATTGTAATCCCAAGGGCCGAGACCTCAAAAACGCTCCTGAACCGGGCTTCGCTCAAGCGTAAAGCATTTTCAGCCTGCATCCTTTCCTCAACTTCACCTTTGAGGCTGCCGACAGTGCTGTATAATTCCCGGGTTCGCTTCTGCACAAGATTTTCAAGATTATCACGGTGCAGCACCAACTCTTTTTCCACCTTTTTGCGTTCATCAATTTCAGCAACAAGTTTATTCTGCATGAACTTGATTGTATCCTCGGTCTTGAGAAGGAAAAAATATATGAACGCCATGAGAACCCCACCAATGAAAAGAAAAAGAGTCAGGATGGCGAGGTTGATCATACCGAGGCTGTATTCCAGTTTTGTGACATCAGATACCACTAAAATATCACCAATTTTTTTTGCCGCTTTATCAACGAGGGGAACATGCATCCCCCTCAGTTTCCGATTTGATACAGAAAAACGTATGACATTTTCTGTTCGGTTATCATCCGGCAAAGCAAGTTTAATTCCTGCCTGACGGAAGATATCATCATTTGTGGCATCAATTATGACAACATCTGGAAGCAGTTCCCAATCAGCATTGCGGCCTAACATGCGCATGCCCTTTTCCCAGTCAGGTCGGTGCAACAGGGATTTATTGATGGTGAAGATAAGGTCAACATTAAGGCTGCGTTTAACCATGGGCGCGATATGATGAATTTCTTTGCCGAGTTCAATATAGCCGGCGAGGACATTATCAATAAACCAGGGGTGCACTACCCGGAGGGTAAAGGTGCCGAGCGGGCCAAGTTCAATGCCGCTGCTGATTTTGCCGGTGCGTGCAGCTTCTTTCATGGTTTCACGGTTTATTCTATCTCCGGAACGGCCTGGATTGTGGACCCGCAAAAAACAGTTTCTGTCAGGATCAATAAAATAGAAATGGGTAATATTGTTGGTGCTTTTCATCCCTGAAAAAACTGGGGCGGACAGACCAAGCAGGTTCTTTATATCTCTTGCCAGCCATGCCTGCTGAAGATGTTTATTCTCTTTCAGGAGGTCGATCCGGTCTGAAATATGAGAAGATTCAAATTCTATCAGGGTGGGAAAAAGATGCTTGACACCCTCTGCATTCGCCTTGATGCTGTTAGTTATATGCATACGTTGAATCATATAAATGCTGGCAACCGAGGCTGCCAACATT
>JAWVYE010000225.1:0-3988 GCA_033722905.1 Desulfobulbales bacterium | reverse complement strand
GAACTCCGCGGCTGAAAGAGAAAAAATCCGCCAAGACCTTCTCGAATACTGCCGGCTGGACACCCTGGGCATGGTGCGGATATGGGAAAAACTTGTCGCCATAACACAACCGCGGGGCCAGCTTTCCTTATTTTAGAAAAATATCCTTCTTTATGCCAAGTTTCTTGAAAACAATAAAGGTCTGGTAGGTCCGCAGGTTATAGGTACCCGCTTTCCAGTTACTATACCAGCAGCATTCCCCCTCATTAAAAATATCACGTTTAAGCCTTCTTTCCTGCGGGCACTTCGGGCAGGTATTCTTCAGGTGATATTTTGCATAGAGTTCGTATAGTTTAAGGCGGAATCTATTCATATGTTTTTTATATAAACACAAAGTATTGATGCAAATTTTCCAGGCGCGAGGGTCTTAACGTGCTTGCATTATTTCTGCCGGTCCGGTTCCCGTTTCCAGATAAGTTCACCATCCTTGTAAACCTCGCGCACACGGTGCATGGGAATACAATGGGCAATACCGTCATCATCAAAAATATGAAAGAAAAACCTGTCGCCCGGCATCTGGGTGACCTCATTGAACGGGACCCGGATGATTTTTCTGTCCAAGCGGTCGTAGTAGCCAATTTCAAAACGGCCTCTGCCAAACTCGGGGTCCCAGTGAATACGGTTTAACAAATCCAGTATTGTCTGCATATTTCATATGGTTGCATGGGTAATGCGCCTGTCACAGCAACGGCTGCCGGTTTCAGTTCTATTAATTCCCCGGCAGCTTTTCCAGCGCAGCCGCAATTTCTCTACTCAATTCCGCCAATGCCAGACTCTGGGCCGCAACCAGGTCAACATAGCCCCTGCCCCTGGTAGGCCTGGTTATATGTGTGGCCCTGATGCCGGACACCAGGCTTTCCCGGTTGTCAAAAATTCCCCAGCGGGCAATAAGTTCCATATCGCCGCCCAGTCTGCCGTCAAATCTGCTGATCTCAATATTGACATGATAATCTATTGCTATTGCCTCCATTGGCGGATGGGAAAACACTTTGTCCGTAAACAGCATGTGGCTGAGATTTTCTGCTATCACCCGTTCAATATCCTCAGCAAACTTTCCGGCCCAGCGGTCATATTCTGCCAGATGCAATTCGTTGCGGCCGGTCCTGGTGACTATCTGCGACTTTTTGAGATACTTTGGCAGGACAACCGGGGAGATTGCAATGGAAACAGTGCTGCCGGCGTTGGCTGCATTTTTCATTTCAATCCCGTAATCAGTCACAGGGCTGAGCACATAAAAGTTTGTTGCCTGGGAGCGGCCACTACAGCCTGCCAGGAAAAACAGGCCAATGACCGATGTTGCCGCAAGAGCCCGGATAATAATTTTTTTCATCATGACATCACCTTGAGCTTATTATTTTTTCCCGGTAATGATTGATTCCGGATGCCTTTGCAGATAATCGCTCAGTTCGCCGACGGACTGAGATGCATCGGATATACTTTCCAGCGTCTCGGTGATTTCCCGGCGCAGCTTGGAATTATCTGAAACCATTTCTTTTATTTCAAGCAGTAACACCCCGGCTTGATCGAATGAAGATTTAACTGCTGCCAGGGTTTTTCCCATATCAGATGCAACCGGGTCAACACGGCTGTCAATTTTATGCACCAGGTTCCTGGTGTCATCCATAACTGTCTCGAAACTGTCTGCCATGGAATCAACCCGGCCGTCAACCTTTCCTGTCAACGCATCAATATGCTTTATAAACTCCTGCAAATCGTGCAGGGCGCTATTCAAATTCACCACCGAATCCTTCATGTCCGGTGAATTTATCAGTTCATTGGCCCCCCGGGCAGTCTGAGCAATGTCTGCCAGGATATCCTGAAAGTTCACTTTGCGTATATCGTCTACTAACTGTTCCAGTGTTTCGGTTAACATCTGCAAGGCTGTTGGTATGGTGGGGACTTCATATACTTTTTTCTCAAGGCCGACTTTTCTGATGGGAGTTTCAGGGTAAAAATCATAGTTGATAAAGAGCTGGCCGGTCAGCAGGCTTTGCATTTGCAGCTGGGCCCGCAAACCCATGTCGTTCACCAGGGTGTCCACCGCTTCAACATCATCAAATTCTTCCACCTTCTGGCCACCAAGAATAGATATCCGGTTATTAAATATTTCTACATAGACAGGAACAAAAAACTCGAGATCTTCGGGATTGATGGTCAGCTGGACATTCGTCACCATACCGATATCAACACCGCGGAATTTCACCGGCGATCCTACATTCAACCCCTTTACCGAGCCTTCAAAAAACAGAACGTGCATACTCTTCTTCTGAAAAAACTTGCCGGAGCCGAACAACAGTATGGCAATAACAGCAAGCCCAATGCCTCCCACTACAAATCCACCAATTGCAATCCTGTTCACCTCTTTGCTCATATACCAATCCAAGTCAAATTTTTATGCAGCTATTCAGTTGCCCTGCGCACTAAACTCACCCCTGGTGAGAAATTCTTTTACTTTCGGATTATCGGTTTCAGCCAACAGCCTGCGCGGGTCGCCTTGAGCGATCATGGTGCGGCTGTCTGCATCCAAAAAAACGGAGTTGTCGCCTATGGCAAATATACTGGCCAGTTCATGGGTAACAATTACTATTGTCGTACCAAGACTGTCACGCAACTCCAAAATCAGGTCATCCAGTCTCCTGGCGCTGACAGGATCCAGGCCTGCGGAGGGTTCGTCAAAAAACAGGATTTCAGGATCAAGCGCCATGGCCCTGGCCAGGCCTGCTCTTTTCTGCATACCGCCGCTGATCTCAGAGGGGTAAAAATCCTCATACCCTGCCAGGCCTACCAGGGCCAGCTTCAAAGAGACAATTTCATCTATGTCCCCGGGTGACAGGCTTGAGTATTCCTCCAGGGCCAGGCCGACGTTTTCAGCCAGGGTCATCGAGCTCCACAGGGCCCCGCTTTGATAGAGAATGCCGCATTTTCTCATCATCCTGCTGCGCTGGTCGGAACTGACATCCCAAAAATCAATGTCACCATAGAAAACCTGCCCCTTTGCCGGACTTTTTAAGCCGATCAGATGGCGCAACAGAGTACTTTTACCACAACCACTGCCTCCCATTATGATAAAAATATCTTTACGGGAGATGGTAAAATTTAAATCCCTCTGGATAACGAAATCACCGTACGCCATTGTCAGATCCGAGACAATAATATGCGGTGCTTTATCAACATTATCACTTTTCGTCGCCATATCTCTCATATGCCCAGGGCATCACATATTACGGCAAAAATTCCATCTGTCACTATTATCCCTACTATTGCGGTAACCACGGCGGAGGTGGTTGCCTCGCCGACAGCAGCTGCACTGCGGCCGCTCTGCATACCCCGCATACAGCCGGCCAGGGCAATTAAAATTGCATAGATGCCACCTTTGGCAAGCCCGAGGGTTATATTTGGCAGATCAAGTGATGCCTGGGTCTGGGTAAAATATTGTACCAAGGTGATATTCATCATGCCGACACCGACAATAGCCCCGCCCACAATACCCAGCAGGAGGGAATACAAGGTCAGTAACGGCATCATCAGAACCAGGGCGAGAAGACGGGGAAGGACCAGAAAGTCCATGGGTGGGAGGCCCATGGTCTTGAGAGCATCGATCTCTTCATTAACCTGCATGGTACCGAGCTGCGCTGCGTAGGCGGCTCCAATACGACCGGCCATGATGATACCTGTCATCAGGGCTCCCATTTCCCTGGCCATGGCAATGGCAACCAGGTTTGCCACATAAATCTGGGCACCGAATAATTTAAGCTGCACTGCTCCGACAAAAGCAAGAATCAAACCAACGAGCACACTGATCAGGGTAACAATGGGAAGTGATTGCGCCCCACATTCCTCCATAAAAATGAGCAGGTCAATGCGGCGAAAACGGGCTCGACCCAATAAAAAATGGCCAACTGTCCGAGTTGCCTCTCCGATAAAACCGAGCATATCAATGGTTGACCTG
>JAWVYE010000224.1:0-3989 GCA_033722905.1 Desulfobulbales bacterium | reverse complement strand
CCTGAAGAGGGCAAGTACCATCATGACGGCCATCGCAAGTGTGGTATAAGTCTGGCACCGCAGGAAACAAGAAAGATTGACTCTCTCTGTCCAGTCTGTGCCCGGCCCCTGACCATTGGTGTCATGCACAGGGTAATGGAGCTTGCCGACCGGCAGCAGCCGTCTTACCCTTCAGGCTCGCCCCGTTTTTACAGTCTTATCCCACTTGCCGAGGTACTGAGTGAAATATTTTCCCGGGGACCGGCCACCAAGACTGTCATGCAGGAATATGCCAAACTGATCAGCATGTTTGATTCCGAATTTAACCTGCTGCTCAATGTCCCGGAGCATGAGATCAGTGAACGTTATTCTCCTGTCCTGGGTGAAGCCGTTAATCGCATCCGTAAAGAAAAGGTGATACGAAAGGCCGGTTTCGACGGCGAGTTTGGCGTCATAAAGGTTTTTGATGCGGGAGAGTTGAAGAAGCTTATCGGTCAGTATTCGCTTTTCACAGCTGCCGGAGAGGAAAAAAAAACTGATTATTCCTTTAAACCGTCCCTTCTTGAATTTGGCCTAAGCAGGAAAGAAAAAAAACCAACAATTGCGGCCAAGCCCCTCAATGAAGAGCAGATGGCCGCTGTTACTGCAAGTACCAGGCACATTGTTGTGACCGCAGGACCCGGGACCGGGAAGACGCATACCCTTGTCGCCAGAATATTGAGATTGCTGCAGGAGGAGGGCGTAAATGCCCGGGAAATTACCGCAATAACGTTTACAAACCGGGCGGCAGAAGAAATGAAAGAGCGGATTGGCTCTTTGGCGGGTGTCGACACAGGCGAACTTTTTATCGGGACCTTCCATGCCTTTTGTCTCAATATGCTTCGGAAAAATAACAAAAACCTGACCGTTGTTGATGAAGTTCAGCGCGATAAAATTCTCAAAAGGCTCTTTTCTTCCATAACCCCGGAAGACTTAAAAGAAATAAAACATGGAATCGCAGCGTTTTACCTTTATTCTGCAACAGGGACGAAACAGAAAAGCAAACAGGAATCGGCGCCCCGTGTAAGAGCTTATCTCGAGGAACTTGAAAAGAGAAATGGTATAGATCTTGCCGGAGTTATACCCCGGGTTGTTTTTACCCTGAAGAATGACAGGGATACTCTGCTGCAGACAACTGCAGCCGTAAAATACCTGTTTATCGATGAGTTCCAGGATTTGAACCGGCCCCAGTATGAACTTGTCCGCATACTTGGACAAGGGAGCTCTGTTTTTGCAATAGGCGATCCCGACCAGGCAATTTACGGGTTCAGGGGCAGCAGTGCCGAGTTTTTTCATCTGTTCATTGCTGAATACGGGGCACAAACCATTTCCCTGCAAAAAAATTATCGTTCAGCAAAAAAAATACTCCAGGCTGCCGGAGCAGTTATTGCAAATAATCATAATTCCGACCCAACTTCTTCTGTTGAACTTGTTCCTGTAAACCCTGAGCCCGGTGCGATTGAACTCTATACTGGTCCATCACCCCAGGCTGAGGCCGAGTTTATTGTGCAACGCATTGAAGAACTGATGGGCGGTATCAGTCATTTTTCAATTAACTCCGGGCGCGGCTATGACGGGGCGGGAGCAATGGAAATAAGTTTTAAGGACTTTGCCATACTCTACCGGCTGTCCCAGCAGGCAGGACACCTCCAGGAAGCGCTTGAACGGCGGGGTATCCCCTTTCAGACAGTAAATGTCAAACCTTTCTTCATGCACAGGGATATAAGACCGTTGTATTACTGGATCAGGGCAGCGGCAGCAGACCGGGAAGAAGTTGAAACCGATATATACCTGCAGCTGCTGCGGACCTTTCCGGGAGTTGGCGAAAGTACATTATCCCTTCTGGAAAATAATCTGCCCTTTGGGGTATGTGCCGATTTTTTTTCCCGGGCCCGGAAAATAACTCTTCCGAGCGCAGTACAAGACAGAGCCGGTGATGTGGAACAAAAACTGCTTGTTTTCAGAGGGGAGGTTGCTGCTGAAGGCCTGCCGGGACCGCTCCTGGCCATTATGGAATACCTGAGGGTTAACGCAAAGTCTGATGATGCCCGGCGTTTTCTTGAACTTGCCGGTTCTTTCGGAAATGGACTGAATGAATTCGGGGCCTATCTGAAAAAGAACGCATCGGCCACAGTATATGATGAAAAAGCCGAGGCGGTTTCTCTCATGACCCTGCATGGCGCCAAGGGGCTTGAGTTTCCTGTTGTCTTTATCACCGGAATGGAGAAGGATGTTTTTCCCTGTGAGCTGCCCCTGGAAAGGGAGAATATTGATGAAACAGGCAGGTCCGCCACAGCAGGCTCCCTTGAAGAGGAGCGGCGGCTTTTTTATGTAGGGATAACCAGGGCCCGGGATACACTCATTCTTACCTCTGCTGCAACCAGGCCTGTTTTCGGCAGCCTCCGGAACCGCCCTGTTTCACAGTTTGTCAGGGAGATCCCTGCTTCACTTTGCACAAAAACAGCGCAAAAAGGGCCAAAGAAGAAAAGGGCCCGCGCCAGACAGATGAAGCTTTTTTGAACGGTCCTGCCTCGTTATTCAGTATGGTGTCACGTCTGCAGTAGAATTGTTTTAGAGATACCTAGACTAATAAAATCTCTGTTATTGGCAGACCTTTTTCAGGAAACAGTCCGGGTCCAGGCAGTCGGCATAGCCGTCTGCATCATTATCTATACCGTCCTCGCAGGTCTTGCCCGGTCCCTCTTTCAGTGATGGCTCCTCGTCGCCGTCAGCAGGACATTGTTTGCCGCTTGTTCTGTCCAAGCCGTCACAGTCCTGGTCTATACCGTCCTTTTTAATGTCACATGCTGCCGGATTAATATCAGGGTCCTGGTCGTTGCAGTCAAAAGGTCCGGCGCATCCTGCCGTCTCCTGGTAAAATCCGTCAAGGTCATTATCAATACAGGCAGTTATAACCGGGACATGCACCAGGTAGTCAGCAACGTAGAGGTCATCATTGTATGTGGGGGATATAAGTATCCTGAATATGAAATCCTCGGGTTCAGCCAGGGTAAAAGGCCCAAACGTCCAGGTTATTATTTCATGGTCCGGTTCAATCCAGGGGCCGTCCCACCAGCCTACGAAAACCTGTTCCTGGGCAACCACCAGGGTGTTGTTCCCTGCGGCACTGGCAAAATTGGGTGTTTTGACAACCAGGTTCGGCGCATCAGGGTAAGCGACGGTAAGCGGATTTCTGTCGGCAATGTCCGCCAGGTCACCAATTGCCCCTTCAGCGCTCCCGTTGTATGGAGATTCAGGAGGGGCCAGCCATGTTTCTTTCCATGAGAGCGGCTCACCATAGTAGTTGCCGGGTATATATAAGTGAGGCATATAGCCGGCACCCCATAAGCCTTCCCAGGTAGCAAGCAGATAAAAGGGTGCCCCGGGTGCAATGGAATCAAGGGGGTTGCCGGCAGCATCAACAATATCCATGAGCCATTCCATGCCGTCAACCGGATTGAGAAAAAACTCTCCGGGGGCAATTTCGCTACAGTTGTTGTAAAGCGCTGCTGTCATGTAATATTCCAGGGCTGGTGACACACACTCCTGCGCCACGGAGCTGTTGGGTGTTGCAACAGCCATGAATGCCAGTAAGGCAATAACGAACAATCCTTTCTTCATAATAAACCTCCGGTCAGACACTATTACTTTGCAACAGCTTAGTACTTGTATTATTAATCCGCCTGGGTGGCAATTGCCCGGATAATGTCGCTCTTGCCGATGACTCCTACAAGTCTGTCATTCCGTATAACAGGCAGGGTATGTATTTTTTTTTCCGACATGATGGTGGCGATTTCATCAAGGCCGGTATCCTCTGTAACAGAGATTAATTCCATTGAGCAGATATCCTGGACCATGTTACCGGCCATTTTCTTGATCTCCTTTTCGGTTTTTTTCGAACTTTCCAAGAAGATCACCGAATCCAGAATGCTTACCATGGTGGGAATATGCACTTTTTTGGTCTGATCGAT
>JAWVYE010000223.1:0-4022 GCA_033722905.1 Desulfobulbales bacterium | reverse complement strand
GGAAGCTGTAGAATCTATAAAACCACTTCTGGCCGTCCTGGTTTCTCTGGCGGCAGTTATCCCGATTGTGGCTTCCGGCTCAAGGCCGAACCTGCGGGAAGGCTGGACATTCCTGGCCGCTGTTATCAAGTTCGGCCTGGTTGTTTCCATGGTGCCTTTCATTTTAAATGGCGGCGTCATAGAATATACCCTGGCTGAGGTATTGCCCGGCCTGGCCATCCAGTTCAGGGTTGACCCCATGGGCATGCTCTTTGCCCTGGTTTCATCAAGCCTGTGGATAGCCACATCAGCTTATTCCATAGGCTATATGCGTGGACTCTCCGAGCACAGCCAGACCCGGTATTTCTCCTTTTTTGCCGTGGCGCTTTCAGCCACCATTGGCGTAGCCTTTTCCGCCAATCTCTTTACCATGTACCTTTTCTATGAAATGCTGTCGCTGGCAACTTACCCCCTGGTCACGCACCACCAGGATGACGAGGCCCGTCTTTCCGGCAGGAAATACCTGGGTTTTATCCTGGGGACTTCAATCGGTCTAGTCCTGCCGGCAATGCTGGTTACCTATTTTGCCACAGGAACCCTTGATTTCGCAGCCCAGGGCATCCTGGCCGGCAATTTCTCCAAACCGGCAACAACCGTATTGCTGCTCATGTTTGTTTTCGGTTTTGCCAAGGCGGGAATCATGCCGTTTCATTCCTGGCTGCCGGCAGCCATGGTTGCACCGACCCCGGTCAGCGCTCTCCTGCATGCCGTGGCTGTGGTCAAGGTCGGCGTTTTCTCTATTTTTCGAATAATTACAGGGATATTCGGCACAAATCTTCTAACAGGTCTGCACCTCGGCACAATGCTCTGCTACATTGCCGCTTTCACCATTCTGACAGCTTCGCTAATTGCCCTGTCCCAGGACGGCCTGAAGCGGCGCCTTGCCTTTTCCACCATCGGCCAGCTTTCCTATATCGTGCTTGGCGCCAGCCTCCTTTCGCCCAAGGCCCTGACAGGTGGGTTACTGCACATTGCCATGCATGCATTCGGCAAGATCACCCTGTTCATGTGCACAGGGGCGATTTTTGTTGCCACCGGCAAAAAATATATCAGTGAAATGGTCGGCATCGGCAAGCGCATGCCTGTAACCATGACCGCTTTTCTTATCGGCAGCTTAAGTGTTATCGGCCTGCCCCCCACCGGCGGTTTTATCAGTAAGTGGTTTCTTGTGCTCGGCACCCTGGAAGCGGATCAGGTTGTCATGCTTGTTGTGCTGCTGGGCAGCTCCCTGCTCAATGCCGCTTACTTCCTGCCCGTGGTTTACCGGGCCTTTTTCTGCACCCGGGATGAATCCATGTTTGAGGACGAGGTCCAGGAGGCGCCGCTCTGGTGTGTTGTGCCCCTGGTAATGACGGCAATTTGTTCTGTGGGCCTGTTTTTCTTCCCGCAGCCTTTTTTCAACCTGGCCGGCTTAGCTGTCCAGGCTATAACCGGAGGATAGGTAATGCATGCCATGGAACGCCAAGAGTTAAAGCATGATCCGATCCCGAAATACCGGCCCGCATTTTATATAATTTTCGGCATCAGCCTCATTTATTTGATTATAATTTTTCTCACGGCTTCACCGGGACACTGAATTTGTCAACATGGAATAAGCAAATGGACAGTAAAAAGAAACATATTTTCGACAACAGGAAAAACATGCAGCGCGTCCTCTACGGACTTTTCGGCACCCTGGTCCTGCTCCTTGCCCTGGAGCCATTCGTTCATAAACACCCCTATTTTGCCTGGGAAAAATGGTTCGGATTCTATGCCATTTACGGCTTTGTTGCCTGTGTGCTCCTGGTACTGGCGGCTAAATACATTCTCAGGCCATTTGTAAAACGGCAAGAGGACTATTATGATTGATTTCATCCCGCCGTTCCTCATCTATATCGCCGGCGCCCTGCTTGTTCCACTGCTGCTGGGCAGGATCAAGTCAGTCTACATGCTGCTTCTGCCGATAATCAGTTTTTTCTTCCTGGTCTCTACCCAGGTTGGCACTGCCTGGGAAATAACCTTCCTGGGATTTGACCTGGTACCTTTCAAGGTCGACAGGCTTTCCCTTGTTTTCGGTTATATCTTTCACCTTATCTCATTTATTGGAATCATCTATACCCTCGAAATTAAAAACGATCTGGAATACGTCGCCGGCCTTGTCTATGCAGGCAGCGCCCTTGGGGTTGTCTTTGCCGGCGACCTCTTCTCCTTTTTTGTCTTCTGGGAAATGCTCACGGTCAGCGCCTTATGGCTGATATGGTCCAGGCGCACCAAGGCTTCCCAGGCTGCAGGCTTCCGCTACCTCATGGTGCATGTTTTCGGTGGCCTTGTCCTGATGGCAGGTATTATCATGTATATCAGCGAGCAGCAATCCATCTCCCTTGGCTTTATCGGGCTGCACAGCCCGGCAACCTACCTTATCTTCATCGGCATGGGGATCAATGCGGCCTGGCCCATGCTGCACACCTGGCTGACTGATGCCTATCCGGAGGCAACAGTGGGCGGTGTCGTCTTTTTAAGCGCCTTTACAACGAAAAGTGCGGTGTATGCCTTGGCCCGAACCTTTCCGGGCACTGAACCGCTCATATGGATCGGCCTCATCATGGCCGTCTTTCCTCTTTTTTACGCTGTCATAGAAAATGACCTGCGCCGGGTTCTTTCTTACTGCCTTATCAATCCTGTCGGTTTCATGATGGTGGGCATTGGCATAGGCACGGAACTTTCAATTAACGGTGCTGCAGCATATGCCTTTGCCCATATTCTGTATAAATCACTGCTCTTTATGTCTCTCGGTGCGGTTCTGTTCCGGACCGGCAAGATTAAAGCCACAGATCTCGGCGGTGTCTATAAGTCAATGCCCCTTACCGCGCTTTTCTGCGGAATCGGGGCTTTATCCATATCTACACCCCTGACAGGCGGCTTTGTCAGCAAATCAATGGTTTTGGACGCAGCTGCCCACGGGCACATGGGTATAGTCTGGCTCATTCTCCTTTTTGCCTCTGCAGGGGTTTTTCTCTGCTCAGGATTAAAAACTGTGTACTTTGCGTTCTTCGCCCGTGATGCAGGCCACCGGGTAAAAGAAGCGCCTGCAAGCATGTTGCTGGCAATGGGTATTGCAGCATTCTTCTGCGTTTTTCTTGGAATCTACCCAAAATTTTTCTACGCCATGCTGCCGTACCCGGTAAATTTTGATGCTTATACCATGCCGCATGTCATGGCACAGCTGCAGCTCCTGCTGTTCACCGCCTTAGCCTTTACCCTGCTCCTGCTTTCAGGCATCTACCCTGCTGAGATCAGGGCCATAAACCTGGACGTTGACCTCATTTACCGTAAAGGAGGGCGCCTTTTTTTTAAGGCAATGGATGCAGGCCTTAATTCAATAAACAGAACTGTCGATCATATTTTCTTTGGCAAATTTATTGGGGCGCTGAGTAAATTCAGCAGGCATGGGCCGGCAAATCTGCTCGTGCTTTTTTTCAAACCGTATTGGGCTATACGCGGCATGGATGCAAGCGAACAGGAAACAGCCGGAGAAAAACTCTCCCGGCAGGTCGGGGCCGGTGTTTTGCCGCTCAGCGTCCTGGGCTTCTTTGCCGTCATCTACTTTGGCCTCCTCTTTCTGCTATAGGCAGCTGCTGACATTCCAAAACCACTTTCCGGCACAATCCTGAAAATCACAGCAAGTTAAAATACTTGCTAAATTCCCGGTATCTATTATATTTATTGTTTCGTGCCACGATGCGGTATAAGGATAAAACCCCGGCCAATATGATAAAGAAGAGTAAAATAATATGAAAAAGACATTTTTATTTACAGTATTGCTGGTTTCAGTAATCACCATTGCTTTTGCCCAGACCGGAGTAAAAAAAAGAAGGCCGCTTCCGTATGAGTTCGGCCGGGTCATCATCAACAACTATTCGGAAAAGTCACACTTTGCACCGGTTGTTTTCGATCATTGGCTGCACCGGGCGAAATTCACCTGCAGGCTGTGTCATGTTGACATT
>JAWVYE010000222.1:0-4035 GCA_033722905.1 Desulfobulbales bacterium | reverse complement strand
GTGATAACGGATCCTGCCAGGTCTTTGGATATCAAAAAATGTATACTAACAGAAACCACGAGTATAGGCCTCAGGTTCAGGCACGAGAACAGGATGACCCTGCCTCGGGAAACCGGCACGGTGCAGACCCCTTGGGGCCCTGCTCTGGTAAAGCGGGTTGAGACTCCCGGTGGCATCAGGCTTTACCCGGAATATGATGACTGCCAACGGGTGGCCCGGGAGAACAAGGTGGCGCTCAAGGATGTTTATGCGTCTGTGATCAGGTGCTCACCTGAGGAGTTTAAGAAAGACTAATTTGCGGGGCGCAAGACTTAAAGTTTTTCTGAAACAGTTTACACTGTTGTAAATATGAAAAGGATCCTTTTTCTTTATAATAACTGACAGTTGTCAGCAGTATTGACAGAGAAAGAAAGGGAATACCAGAAAATAGGTAGAATTTACAAAGGCCATGTATAAAGTAATAATGTTAATAGCAACAGGCTTCTACTCCGGCTACCTTCCCAAGGCTCCGGGCACATGGGGTTCCCTCGTCGGCCTGCTGCTTTTTGTTCCGCTCCAGGCACTGGGCCTGCCTGTCTACCTGGCTGTCACTGCAGGGTTGTTCGTCGTGGGCTCTTTTGCAGCCGGTGAAGCAGAGAAGATTTTAGATAACCGTGATCCCGGTGTGGTGGTCATAGATGAGATCGTCGGTATGCTGATAGCCATGACCGCAGTCCCGGCCACAACGCTGACCATGGTTTCGGGATTTGTTCTCTTCCGCATATTTGATATTGTCAAACCGTATCCTGTCAATTTTTTCGACCGGCGTTTCCACGGCGGACTGGGCATCATGCTTGACGATGTTATTGCCGGCATATACAGCCTGGTTATCCTGCAGCTCATGGTCCGCTTCATCCTGTGATATCCTGCACCTGAATTGTCAACGGGTATGATATCTCCCTTGCCATTGACCTCTATTTCCGTTACCATCGAGGCTATTTCAAATATATGCACGTGAATAAATCCTGCAGCAAAACTATAGAGCAGATTAACAAACTGAAATGAAAAATATCCCTCTCAACGAACGGATAATCCTGGCCCTTGATGTTGAAAGCCCGGAATTGGCCAAAGAACTGGTCAGAAAAACTGAGTCCCATATCAGCTTTTACAAGGTGGGGTTGCAGCTGTTCATGGCCAGTTGGTTCCAGATTGTCGACTGGCTTGCAGACAGGGGTCATAAAGTCATGGTTGATCTCAAGTTCTTTGATATTCCCGAAACTGTCAAGTTGGCCGTGGCCCAACTCAACAACCGCAGTGTCAGCTTTGCAACCATCCATGGCAATGACCCGATTATCAGAGCCGCTGTCGAGGCGAAAGGGGATCTGGCCCTCCTGGCAGTAACAGTTTTGACCAGTTTTGGCCAGGAGGATATGCAGGCCATGGGTATGACAAAATCAATCGAGGAGCTGGTATATTTTCGTGCCAAAAGAGCCCTGGAGCTTGGCTGTGACGGCGTGGTTTGTTCAGGGCTGGAGGCACCGCTTCTGCGGGAAGGCCTGGGGGATAAACTGCTGCTTGTCACACCGGGCATAAGACCCGGGACAAACACCTATGATAAAAAGGACGACCAGCAGAGAGTTGCCACTGCCAGGCAGGCCATGGCTGATGGAGTTGACTATTTGGTCGTCGGCCGGCCCATAACCAGGGCCGCTGACCCCGTCAGTGCCATCCTGTCTCTCCAGGATGAAATTAAACAGGGTCTTTCCGCCTGATATCATTCCAAAATATAAATACTTTCTATTATGCAAGGAATTATTGATTTTCATGCCCACGCCTTCCCGGATGATGTTGCTGCCAGCGCAATCCCCTACCTGGAAGAAGAAGGCGATATCAGGGCTTTACATGACGGCAGGATCGCTTCGCTGCTGAACCTGATGGACAGGGACGGGGTGGAGAAAAGCGTTATCTGCTGCATTGCCACTAGGCCCTCCCAGTTTACAGCAATAATGGATTGGTCAAAGCATATCCGTTCAGAACGCATTGTGCCTTTCCCTTCCTTTCATCCCCTTGATCCCCATGCGGTGGCGCACATCAGCATCATCTCCAAAGAAGGCTTTAAGGGAATAAAAATGCATCCCTATTATCAACAATTCTTTTTAGATGATGAAAAGCTGTTTCCAGCTTATGAAAAAATAAGCGAACTTGGCCTGATTTTGGTCATGCATACCGGCTTTGATATTGCCTTTCCCAGGATCAGGCGTTGTGATCCCCGGCAGATACTCAATGTCATGAACCGGTTTCCTGAACTCAGGATGGTTACCACCCATCTGGGGGCCTGGCAGCAATGGGCAGAGGTTGAGGACCTTTTGGCAGGCAAAGAAATCTACATGGATGTTTCCTATACTCTGGATCAGCTCGATGCAGCCAGAGCCCGCAGGATTATCCTCAAGCACCCCAAAGAATATATTCTTTTTGGTACCGATTCCCCCTGGTCAGGAGCCAGGGACACCTGTAAACATCTGCAGGCTCTGGAACTGGGCAAAGAAAGAGAAGAACTGATTTTACGGAAAAACGGTCTGGCGCTCCTGGCATCTGTTTGACCGCATGCGGGCTGAAATAATGGCAAGGACCACTATCAACAAGGAAACAGTAAACCGTGCGCGATGATATTGATTTGCAGTATTTTATGAAACGTCTTCAGGAACGTCTTGAAGTCTTGCGCAGTGAGCAGAAACGCCAGAAACAGGAGACGGCGCCGGTTGAGCTTGATCAGGCGCGCGTCGGCCGTTTGTCACGTATGGACGCCATGCAGCAACAGGCGATGTCCCAGGCCGTCGCCCGGCTTACGGACCTGGAACTCCAGCGCATCCAGTCAGCGCTGGGTCGCATGGAGTCAGGCGATTACGGATACTGTGTCCTCTGCGATGAGGAAATAGCGGAAGGCCGTTTACGTTTCGATCCCAGTGTTCTGACCTGTATCAATTGCGCCAAAAAGGAGGATAACGGCTAGTTTCTGGTGTTATACCCTGTCTGTGAAAAAAAATTACGCTGCGGAATATATCGCAAACTCTATAATGTTAAAAGTTACAGGTTGCATCCGGGATGCGAAATATAAGGCTGCTGCGGCAAAAAATGAAATTATTTCAATCGATTATGGTTTTATGTCGTGAGGTTAATGGCGGCAACGTCCACCCGGATTCTCAGGGAGATTCTTTCGCCGTTCTCCCAGGGCCATATTGCTCCAAGCAGCAGATCATCATGGATAGGGTCGGTTGAGAAAAGGCGCTGTCCCTCCCAGACATCACCGAGGTCCCTGGCCACGCTCCTTATTTTACCGGGGGCATAGTGAATGGTTTCGTCGTCCCAGCACCTGTCAAAGTTTTTCTCCAGGACAGCCAGCACTTCCTTTTCCCGGTCAGCGGGAAACTCTGACAGCACCGCCTGGTGACGGTCATCCCAGTTCCAGGTCACCAGTGAGTTGCATTGAGAATAAATTCTGCTGCAGACTCTTTCGATGCTATGTGAATTTTTCACTGTCATATATTCCTCCTCTGTGCATAAATTATTTCAGCGTATTTAACCCGGGCAAAATTTTATATAAGCCTTTCAGCCCGCTTTATTTCTGGCATTTCGGGCAGAAGAAAGTCGAACGGCCGGCCATTGTATTTCTTGCAATGGGCGTTGAGCAGTTACGGCAGGGTTGGCCCTGTTTCCCATATGTCTGCAGCTCAAGCTGAAAATATCCGCTTTTGCCGCTTTCATTGACAAAATCGCTGATCGTGGTGCCGCCGCAATTGATGGCTTTTTCAAGGATGTGTCTGCTGCTCTCAACAATTTTTGTCCATTGTGTTCCTGTGAGCGTGTTGATTTTTTTCCCTGGGTGCAAACCGGCATGGAAAAGGATTTCACAGGCGTAAATATTGCCAATTCCAACAACAACACGGTTATCCATTAATAAGCTTTTCAGTGGTCTCTTCCGGCCGGCGGCAAATTCTTGCAGGTACTGGGCGCTGAACCCCCGGCCCAAAGGTTCGGGCCCCAGTCCGGTCAGCATAG
>JAWVYE010000221.1:0-4046 GCA_033722905.1 Desulfobulbales bacterium | reverse complement strand
TGGCATCAAGGTTATTGACCTGCTTGTCCCCTTTCCCCGTGGCGGTAAAATGGGCCTCTTTGGCGGTGCAGGCTGTGGTAAAACCGTTGTCATGATGGAAATGGTTAACAATATTGCCCTGCATCATGGCGGAATCTCGGTATTCTGTGGTGTTGGTGAGCGTACCCGTGAAGGCAACGACCTGTACCATGAAATGAAAGAATCAGGTGTTCTGCCGAAAGCTGCCCTGGTATACGGCCAGATGACAGAGCCGCCGGGCGCGCGGGCACGTGTCGGTCTGACAGGGTTGAGTGCTGCCGAATATTTCCGTGATGAGGAAGGCCAGGACGTGCTGTTCTTTGTTGACAACATCTTCCGTTTCACCCAGGCCGGTTCCGAGGTTTCCGCTCTCCTCGGCCGGATTCCTTCCGCTGTTGGTTATCAGCCCACCCTGGGCACCGACCTTGGTGAGCTGCAGGAGCGCATCACCTCAACAACCAAAGGATCCATTACCGCTGTCCAGTGTGTTTACGTCCCGGCGGACGACTTGACGGACCCGGCGCCTGCAACAACTTTTGCCCATCTCGACGGTACTGTTGTTCTTTCCCGGCAGCTGGTTGAGCTGGGTATCTATCCGGCTGTGGACCCCCTTGACTCCACCTCCAGGATCCTGGACCCCAATGTCCTGGGAGAGGATCACTACCAGGTCTCCCGGGGCGTGCAGCAGACCCTGCAGAAATATAAAGAGCTGCAGGATATTATCGCCATCCTCGGTATGGACGAACTTTCCGAGGAAGACCAGGTCACAGTCACCAGGGCCCGTAAAATCCAGCGTTTTCTGTCACAGCCTTTCACCGTTGCCGAGGTTTTCACAGGTATGGCAGGCAAATATGTTAAAGTTGAGGATACTGTCCGCGGCTTCAAGGAAATTCTCGAAGGCAAGCATGACGAACTGCCTGAAAGCGCCTTTTATATGGTAGGCACCATTGAAGAAGCAATTGAGAAGGCGGCAAAATCCAAGGCTGAAGCGTAAACTGCAACCCATATCGATATTGCGGACCTAAGGAAAAAACATGGCTGAAAAAATTAAACTCGAGGTTGTTACACCGAAAGGAGCAATCGTCAACGAAGATGTTGATATTGTAACCGCTCCCGGTTTTGCCGGTGAATTCGGAGTGCTGGCCAATCATGCGCCATTTCTGAGTACCATAAAAGTGGGCACTCTCCGGTATAAGAAAGACGGCAGCGAAGTGGAGCTGATGATCAGCGGCGGCTTCTGTGAGGTTTCCAATAATAAAATCTCTTTTCTGGTGGAATCCGCCGAGCACGGCCATGAAATTGATGTTGACCGGGCCCTGCGCGCCAAAGAAAGGGCTGAAAAAAGGTTGCTGCAGGCCAGGGAACAGCAGGAGAAAATTGATAGAGCAAGAGCTGAAGCAGCCCTGCAAAGGGCTCTGGCCCGTTTAAGTATTGCCCAGCGCCAACAATAAATAGACTTGCAATAGCTACCCTATTGTTATAAATAGAGGAGCAATATAGGCCGTCCCACGGGGCGGCCTTTTTCATGTCAACGTACTGGTCAGAGCAATGAACTGGAGGAAGATGAAATGAAACCAAAAGAGCGTCTGGCAATTCCCAGGCAGTACCCCAAAGAACTCTCCGTTGCAGAGCGGATTATCAACTTTGACGAGGTCACATTCGGTTTTGATAAAGATACCGCGATCAAAGAGGCCAACCGCTGCCTGCAATGCAAAAAACCGAAATGCCGGGATGGCTGCCCCATTAATAATAATATTCCTGAGTTCATCAGACTGTTGCGTGAAGAAAAATTTGAAGAAGGTTACTGGGTTGACCGGGAGACCAATTCCATACCCGCCGTCTGTTCCAGGGTCTGCCCCCATGAATTCCAGTGCGAGGGTTCCTGCATAAGGGGCAAGAAGGGTGACCCGGTGGCCATCGGCATGCTGGAACGCTTCCTGGTGGACTGGATGGTGACCAACAAAAAGAACATGCTTAAAGCCTGCGCCATGCCGAAGGACAAGAAAGTTGCCATCGTCGGCTCCGGTCCGGCAGGCATGACATGTGCCTTTGAACTTGCTCATGCGGGTTACCAGTGCACCATTTTTGAGAGTCTGCCCGTGTTTGGCGGCATGCTGATCGTGGGCATACCGGCGTACAGGCTGCCCCGTGACATAATCGCGGCTGAATTTGATGCCCTGGTCAACTGCGGCGTGGAAATTATTAATAATGTCACCATCGGCAAAGACAAATCCCTGCAGGACCTGAAAAATGAAGGTTTTGCCGCAGTGTTTGTCGCCATCGGCGCGCATGCCAGCCGCAAACTGGGCGTGGAGGGCGAAGACCTTAAAGGTGTCATGCACGGGGTCGATTACCTGCGCCGGGTCAACCTGGGTGAATCATTGAACCTGGGTCGTAATGTAGTCGTGGTCGGCGGCGGTAACGTTGCCATTGATGTGGCCAGGACAGCTCTGCGGACAGGCTCCGACAAGGTATTTATCCTATACCGGCGCACCAAGAAGGAGATGCCCGCCTCCCAGGCGGAAATCCACCACCTGGAAGAAGAGGGGGTGAAGGTTGAATTCCTGGCCGCCCCGGTTAAAATCCACGGCGAAAACGGCAAGCTGACCAAAGTAGAATGCCTCCGCATGGAGCTGGGAGAGTGTGATGCTTCCGGGCGCTGCCGCCCTGAACCGGTTGCAGGTTCAAATTTTATGATCGAGGCGGATGCCATAATTCCTGCCATCAGCCAGGATGTTCTCCATATTGAAAATCCGGAGATAGAGATTGAACTATCCCGCTGGAAAACCTTTGAGGTTGATGAGATCACCATGCAAACTTCGGTTGACTGGATATTTGCCGGCGGTGATGCTGTCCTTGGCCCTGAGACTGCAGCCAAAGCAGCCTACCAGGGCAAAGAGGCCGCTGAGTCCATTATCAGATACCTGGAGGGACGTGATCTTAAGGAAGGCCGGCTGCCTGAGCCGGAAGAGACAGAAGAATAAGCAGCGCTTTACCTTTTTGGTCATATGTTCAGCGGCCCGCCCCTTATTCTATCCAGGCCGAACAGACTGCCGCGCCCTGTGAAAATCAGGGCCGGATATGATTACCCCCTATTGCAGTGACTGCAGGAAAATGCCTAATGGGATGCGGCGGGCCTGCCTGTAAACGAGATTTAATCACTGCAGCCGCAACTGTTGCTTACAGCGCTGCAATAGTGGCAGGAAATTACACCATCATCATCTTCCTGCCAGTTGCAGGCACCGGATTCGATATTGTTTCCGCATATTGCGCATTGCAGACGGCGTTGTTCCTCCTGCACCTCCTTTATTTCAGCATTATCTGCTTTTTTGCCCGCCATGGCCAAGCCCATATTTCTGGTTGCCTGAATCTCTGCCGCTAATTTAATTGGCGCTCAGAATGTAAAAATATTGACACATTTTGATTAGGGAATTAAGCTGCAGTTACGATTGTTATATTTTCAGGAGAATACCTATGACAGAAAGCGCTGATTTCAAAGAGCGCCGTCAGCATAAACGCTCACCGGTATACAGCGGTGTTATTGCTGTTTTGATAACATCATCTCCTGAAATCATAGGATCAGTCACCGACATTTCTCTAGGCGGAGCCAAGATAACCTATCACAATCCCAAAAGCAAAGAAATCGATTTCAGCACCTTGAAGGTCGACCTTATTTCAGACGACCGTTTTGTTGAAGCCATTCCAAGCATCCATTCTTGGGACGGCCCTGTCGACTCAAGCAACTATGTTGCTTCAAGGGATTTAAGGCAGTGCGGCATTCAATTTGTCGACCTGACGCCGAACCAGTTGTTTCTTCTCCGGGGCTTTATCAACCGGTGTTCCTCAGCAACAGTGGACCTGCACAGTCAGCCTGAAACTTCAGCCCTCTAGTTGCTCCGAACCATTTTACCGGCCTGTACAATAGAGTATTCACGCCCTGCTCTTTTCCACCCGTACCTTATCTGCAAGCCGGGCAGCGAGATATGATGCCGCGCTGCCCTGATTGACCGCTATTTCCAGAAAACCGC
>JAWVYE010000220.1:0-4077 GCA_033722905.1 Desulfobulbales bacterium | reverse complement strand
CCGATTGAGTGCCCACCTGATTCCGTTGCCCCTTTATTCGCCGCCTCCATAATACCCGGGCCGCCGCCTGTTATTATGGCATAGCCCTGCCGTGAAAGTTCTCCTGCAATCGCAACGGTGAGCTTGTAATATTGATCTTCCGGTTTTGTCCGGGCGGAACCGAAAAATGATACTGCCGGCCCTTTTATCCCTGCCAGGGTATCAAAGCCTTCAACAAACTCTGACATAATCCTGAACAGGCGCCAGGAATCGCCTGCATTAAAGTAGTCAAGCCAGTACTGGTGCTGCAGATCAGTTGTCCGTCTTGCCGGTTCCTCGAATACGTTGTTGTTTGTCCGCCTGTGAGTCAATTTTTCCCTCAATGTAAAGTGGTTTTTTGCAGCGCAGCTTTGGCGCCTTTATTATCCGGTGCAATTTTCTGAACTGCCTTGTACATCGCGACCGCCTTGGCCTGTACCCCCATTTTATCATACACTTGCCCTGCAAGATAGAGTGTTGGCAAATTTTTTCTCAACGTTTTCTCCAGCCGCCACCCCGATAACTGACGCATCATTCCAGACCGGCAGGAACAGTATCAGCCTTTCGGCTGCAATGGCAAACAGCTGCCTTCGCAATACCCGTTTAATATATTGCTGCCAGTATGCGGGTTTGTTTAAATCAGCCAGACTTTCCAGCGGGTTTGCCACTGCATCAAAAAAAGATACAGGCCCTGCGGCAAAGGGGATAAGCCGGAGAACCGACTGGGAAAACCGGTTTTGCAAATAGCCGAAATCTGCCGCACTGAGAGTCCGGGCCTGCCATACAAACGGAAAATGGTTCATTACTATTTGATACCAAAAACCCGGTGCAGGGTATCTGCAATTGAGGGAATCTCGTCATCTCCTACGGTGCGCATATCAAGAAAAAACCTGTCCTCTTCAATCCTGCCGATGACCGGCAACGGGCTTGTGCGCAAACCCTTTTCCAGTTCATTGACTGTCATATAAAGAGGTTCAAGCACTACAGCCATGCTTTTGATTTCCTCTTCAGGCAACGCACCGCCGCCGACGCGGGAACCGGTTGCTTTAACTTCTATATTGCATTTTCCAGCCAAGCTCTTTTTTACCTTGCGGGCCAAACGTTTGGCCCGGCGCTGCAGACTTTCAGGCGCAGCCGTCAGCATCGCCAGGGTTGGAATCCTGGCAACCGCAGTCTCATGGTCATAGTACAAACGCAGAACAGTTTCCAGAGCGGCCAGGGTAAACTTGTCTATCCGCAGGGCGCGGTTCAGCTGGTTTCTCTTTATACAGTCAATAATTTTCCGCTTGCCGACAATCAACCCGGCCTGTGGTCCTCCTAAAAGCTTATCACCGCTGAAGGTAACCACATCAGCACCGGCCCTGACCGTTTCCTGCACAGTAGGCTCCTTTATTAGTCCATACTTTGACATATCGATGAGACAGCCGCTGCCGAGATCTTCCATGACCAGCAGTTTGTGTTTGCCGGCCAGCTCAACCAGCTCTGCAGTTCCCACCTCTTTAGTAAAACCGATCATCTTGAAATTGCTGGCATGCACCTTCATCAGCAGGGCAGTTTCCTCTGATACCGCCTCTTCATAATCCTTTACATGCGTACGGTTCGTGGCGCCGACCTCCACCAGTCTGGCGCCGCTTTTACGCATCACCTCAGGAACACGAAAGGAGCCCCCTATCTCGACAAGCTGACCGCGTGAAACAATAACTTCCTTATCTTTGGCAAGGGTATCTAGAACAAGAAGAACCGCCGCAGCATTATTATTAACGACCAGGGCAGCCTCCGAACCTGTAAGGTCGCATAAAAGTTGCTCAACGAGACTGTAACGGCTTCCTCTCTGGCCGGTGGCAAGGTCAAATTCAAGGTTGGAGTATCGGGTTCCGGCTTCAACTAGGGCTTTGCGGGCACTGTCCGGCAGTATGGAACGTCCCAGGTTGGTGTGAATAACAACGCCGGTTGCGTTAATTACCCTTTTGAAATTAGGTGCAAGCATTAACTGCAGCCGCCTGTTGATCTGCTGGAGCAATATTTTCTTTGCCAGGTCGGATTTCCTGAGTTTTTTCCCGGCCAGAATCTTCTGCCGCAGTTCATCCAGCTCTTGCCGCACCGCTTTTTTAATCAGAAACATCGGGGCATCAGTACCAGGTGTCAACCACTTCAACGCTTCATCAACCTGCGGGATAGCCCGCAAAAGCTCATGATTCACCCCGGTTGCTGACTGTTTCTTTTTATTTTTACCTGCATTCATGCAAGGACTCCGTACTTTTTATTAAAATTTTGCATACAACCCTGTGCAGCTCTGACCTGCAATTACTTTATGCTCTCCCTTGCTAAAGGGCTCCGGGAAGGCATTACAGCTTTTTAGCGGAACTGTCAAGCTACGTTCTTTGCAAAAACGCCGGCAATCCGTTCGCCGCAGCTGCCGCACCTGCCCTCATCCAGGTTGTCTGACATTATTGCAAAACCCATTCTTGCAATAACTGTTTTGCTGCACCGGGGGCATATGGTGCTCTCACCGTTTTCACCCGGTATATTGCCGACAAACACATATTTCAGCCCTTCTGACAGCCCAATCTCTCTGGCCCGTTGCAGAGTGGATGCCGGAGTCGCCTGCCGGTCAGTCATTTTGAAGGTTGGATGAAAGCGGGTAACATGCCACGGCATTTCAGGATCGATACCCTTTATGAACCGGGCAATCTGCTGCAGTTCACTGTCCGAGTCATTCCACCCCGGAATAACCAGGGTCGTGACCTCCACCCAGACACCCAGCTCCTTCATGAGCCTTATAGTCTCCAGTACCGGTGCAAGTTTTGCCCCGCACACCTCGTGATAAAACTTTTCGCTAAAGGCCTTCAGGTCAATATTATTGCCGTCAAGGTACGGTCCGATCTTCCTGGTTGCTTCAGGGCTGGTATAACCGTTACTGACAAATACATTTTTGATCCCTCTTTCATGGGCTATCCGGGCGCACTCATAGGCAAACTCAAAAAATATCGTCGGCTCTATATAGGTATAGCTGATACTCTGGCAGCCATACTCCTGGGCCTCGGCAACAACCTGTTCCGGGGTCGCACTGCTGCCGATAATCGAGCCTTCGTGCAGCCGCGGATATTGCGAGATATCATAATTCTGGCAATGGGAACAGCGGAAATTGCAACCCACTGTGGCGATGGAATAGGAAAGTGAGCCCGGCAGCAAATGAAAAAGCGGTTTTTTTTCAATGGGATCAACATTCCGGCTGATCAGCTTACCGTATACCAGGCTGTATAGAATGCCGTCCCTGTTCTCCCTGACCTGGCATATCCCCCTTCTTCCTTCTTTAATATGACAGTTGTGGGCGCAGAGAAAACACTCGACATTCTTTTTTTCTGCATCAATGACCTTTTGAAAATCTGCTCTTTTCATGATCCCACCTCTATATATGATATGGTTTAAAGAGCGCACCAAATACCGCAAAATTAAATATTCCATTTAAATTCATAAAATTTCAACCAAAATACACTTTCTGCGCAGCTTTTCCCGTAATACTTTGCGAATAAACCTCTGCGCTACATTGGTAAATCCCCCCTTTTCCTTCTCCAGAGACGCTTTTTTATTTTTATTTCAAAAAAGAGTCAATTTTAATTGACAATCGTTCTATTAAGGTATAGGTTTTCCCGTTCCTTGGAAACAGCAAACCTTGGTTTCCCGGCCCATAAATCAATTGACAATTCGATTGAAAATGGTAAAATTTACAGTTTCCCCAACGGTTCCATCTGGACCGTAATTTGTGGAGACTCAAGAGGGGCTTTGGCATCATCAAGTCCTGTGGCGATTGTTGTATTTCGGGCAATTGCAGTCTTCGTTCTTTGAAAACTGAATAGCAGAGACAAACGGGTCTTTGTAATTTTTTTATATTTTATTCTTAGCAAACGACCGGCCATATTTGGCTGGTTTCAGGAAATCAAACTGGAGAGTTTGATCCTGGCTCAGAACGAACGCTGGCGGCGTGCTTAACACATGCAAGTCGAACGAGAAAGTTTTCTTCGGAAAACGAGTAGAGTGGCGCACGGGTGAGTAACGCGT
>JAWVYE010000219.1:0-4078 GCA_033722905.1 Desulfobulbales bacterium | reverse complement strand
TGCCGATGCTGCAAGTATATCAAGCAGCGGCATGAAAACACCGAATATTTTAATCTGCTGCAGGGTGGCCTGGAAATAGGCCTGGTTCAGGTTGACAAAGTTGAATTCTGTGTCCTTTTCTCTCTGAAACAGCTGGATGACACTGATACCTGAGATGGCCTCCTGCAGGTAAGCATTTATTTTGGCCAGGTTGGTCCTGATCTCACGAAATATGTTGCGGGCCAGTTTGCTAAACCACAGGGTGGCAACAAGTATCACGGGTAAAAGCAGGCTCATCAGCAGGGCCAGCCGCCAGTTCAGCCAGAAAAGCAGGGCCAGGATGCCTAAAATACGAAGGGCATCATTAAAAAGAGTGACAATAACCGAGGTGAACATCTCATGCATATTCTGGACATCATTTGTCAGCCTGGTGACAAGCTTGCCGCTGGGATGTTCATTAAAAAAAGCAAGGTCAAGCCCCAGCATATGGTTGAAAATATGCTGCCGGAGCCTGTGCATGATATTCTGCCCGGTCCACTCCAGAACCGTAACCTGAAAATAATTTGCTGCAAAACCTGTTACCACGGCGGCTGCAAAAATCAGCGCCAGGGCAGCAAGTCCTGCAAGGCGTTCCGCCACCGGAATCGCCGTATTAATGATATAGCCGTCCACACCCAGCCGGACCAGGTACGGCAACAGCAGATTGGAGCCGATCACTGCAAAGGAAAGCAATACAGCCAGGGCCGCGCCCTGCCAGTAATGGGATGTATAGCCCAGAATACGGCGCCAGAGTTTTCTGTCAGCGACATCACCAAGTTTATCTTCCTCGAAATAACCGTACCCGTAGTGCATTTGTTGCGTGCCTGAAATTATACGTTCGTAAAGATTGAAGTTACAATTCTGTCTTTAACTCCAGCAAATTAGAGTTATTAATTATTTGCCGGTATCCACTGTTTTACTTTGTTTATTTCCCTTGAAGCATTGCCGTGTTGGCACATTCACCCTTGAACCCTTGCCCTGGATTTTTTGAATCCTGCCTTTTTACCTCCTCATAACTGAAAAACTTTTCAACTCAAGGCACTTTAGGCAATTGTAACTATAGGCATTTATCGCTCCATCCAGCTGGTCTGGTATTCATAAATTGAGGCGTAGAATCTGCTTTCACGGAGCAGGTGCTCATGGTTGCCGCGGGCGACAACCTTTCCCTTGTCCATGACAATGAGCTGGTCAGCCTGGGCCAGCGGCGCCAGACGGTGGGAAACAACTATACAGATCCTGTCCCGGATAAAAGGCTGCATGCCGGAGATAATTTCATGCTCCGTCTCAATATCGACTGCGGAAAGTCCGTCATCGATAATGAGTATAGGCCTGTCGGACAATAATGCCCTGGCCAGGGCAATTCGCTGGCGCTGTCCACCTGAAAGCTTTACCCCCTTCTCACCGATCCTGGTATCATATCCATCCGGCAGGTTGACTATCTCAGCATGAATCGCTGCAGCCCCGGCAACTTCTTCAATTTCCGACTCTGTCGCGCCGGGTTTGCCCATGGTAATATTTGCCCGGACTGTATCCGAGAAAACCGTAATATTCTGGGGGACAAATGCTATTTTTCTGCGTACTTCAGCAAGATCCAGAATATTGATATCAATGTCATTCCAGAACAGAGTGCCCGCCTCCACCGGATAGAGCCTGGCAAGAAGGTGGCACAGGGTCGTTTTCCCTGATCCGGTCCTGCCCACAATGCCCAGCAGCCCCTGCTCTATTCCCAGGGATACATCCTGGAGGACAGGAGCACTTCTATCCCCGTAGGAAAAATTAAGATTTTTAATGGTAATGGTTGCGACCTTAACAGGAACCGGCTCCGGGTGCGGCGGTGCAATAATAACCGGAAGCTCGTCAAGGACATTTTTTATGCGCTGCAACGATGTGACACCCCTCTGGAAAAGGTTGGTCACCCACCCCAATGCCATCATCGGCCAGGTCAACATGAACAGGTAGGAGATGAAGGCTACAAAGTCACCGATGGTGATACTGGCCTGGATGGTCAAGCGGCCGCCGAACAGCAGGACCAGGAGCATACTGGTATTTGCAATCATGCCGGAAACAGGAAAAAGAGTACCCTGCACCCTGGCCAGGCGAAGGTTGTCCTGCACATATTGCCGCCCCATGATGTCAAATCGTTCAGTCCGGTTTTTTTCCAGGGTATAGGCCTTTATCATGCGGATGGAATTAATGGAAGTCCTGACAAATTCAGTGAGCCTCGAAAACTGTTCCTGTACCTGTTTGAAGTAGCGATGCAGCCGGCCGGAAAGAAAGCGGGTAAGCAGAGCAAGTATGGGCATGGGCACAATGGCTATCATGGTCAGACCAGGATGGATATATGCCATAAAGGACAGTGCTGCAAGCGAGAGGACCAGCGCATCGGCAAATGCGACCAGCCCCATGCCCCCGGCAAGCTGCACAGCTGCCAGATCGTTGGTGGCCAGGGCCATTACTTCCCCGGTGGTGGTCCGTTGAAAAAAATTGCGGTCCAGAGTCAGGAGGTGGGAAAAAAGCCAGTTGCGGAAATCCTTTTCCAGGTGACGGGAGAAACCGAGAATCATGTAACGCCAGCCAAATCTGAATATGGCAATGCATAAGGCAATAATAACAATAGATATGGAGGCCCGCATGAGGCCATGAGCGTTGATCCCTTCACTTTGCAGGCCATCGACTGCATACTTGATAATCCTGGGAATGGCCAGTTGCAGCCCATTGACTGCCAGGAGAGATAAAAACCCGATGAGCAGCTGCAGTCGATACTGCCGGAAAAAGGGCAGCACCAGACGGACTGCCTGCCAGGAATTATTAAGCCCGGGGCCTGATTTTTTTTTATCCGTTTCCGGCATCTTTGTTTATCAGTGACGGATAGCGGGGCACTATCCTTTTTCTATGCGCTGCCCTGTTATATGTTTCTGCCGGATACCCCAGGGCAATAACGCTGTATATTAATTCATCTTCCGGAATTTGCAGGTTCCGGCGTATCTCTTTATCTCTTCTTATCGCCTCAACCGCAAAACCGATCATGCAGGAGCCCAGGCCCAGGCTGTGGGCCGCCAGGAGGATATTCTGGCTGGCCAGGAGTGCGTCCTCCATGGGAGTGCTTGCAGATTTCTTTCCCCCCACCAGTATTGCCGCAACAGCACCATGAAACAGAGTGTCCAAACTATCCCTGTCCCAGAGCAGGAGCCCCTGCCGAACCGTTTCATAATAGCAACGGTAGTAATTCCCCAAAGCATCACCGGCAAAGAACTTTGCCAGGAACCTGAGCCAGGATTTTTCCGCCATCCTGTTCAGGCCCCGAAAATACCCGGCCATCTGTTCGCCAAGGCTGATGACCTCACGGCGGCCGGCCAGTATTGTAAAGGTCCAGAGTTGTGCATTGGTGCCTGAAGGAGCAGTGGTGCCTATCCTGACCAGGTCATCAAGCATCTGCCGGTCAATTTCTTTTTTTTGATAATTCCGGCAGGAACGTCTGGAGCGCATCAGACGGACGAGCTCCCCGGTGTCATACTCGCCGTGAGGCAGCCAGCGGTTATGCACTGGGGTGCAGGACAGGGCAAAGGGATGTTCCAATCCCTCAACCCTTATGGCACCAGTGGGGCAGACCGCTTCACAGTGACCGCAGCCCATGGAGTATGATCCTGTGATTACTGCCTTGTCACCCTGCATGCTGATCGTCCCGGCAGGACAGACTGCAACGCACTCTCCGCAGCCGATACAGGCATCGGGATCAATGATGGTTGTAACCGAGTTCTGCATTTATTAAGAGTGAAATTGCCGGATGCGGGATGTGCTAAAAACAGCAGCATGCAGTTGATTTTTTACTCTAGTGCACAAGTCAGGCGTATCCTTCACTCTCTTTAAGAATTTCTACGCGTTTAATATTTTTCATAATGCTTTCTTTCAAAAGCGGTGAAAGCGGGCTTAGAAACTGCACACCCATGCCTGTCTCACCGCCTTTCGGAGAAATGTTGGTCCAGACGACAACCGCCATAACCTCGGTCTGATAAAATTCCTCAACGGGAAAAATAAGCTTGAGATTACTGCCGGGCTCCGG
>JAWVYE010000218.1:0-4093 GCA_033722905.1 Desulfobulbales bacterium | reverse complement strand
GATAGTCCCCCCAAGTTTGAGCCAGTACTCAATGTGTGGATATGTTTCTTCAAATTCTCCATAAACTGCCCAAAAGTCATCGGTGTCATTGCAGGTCATATCATCAGGATGAGTTATGGTTTGAGAACAAATCATCGAGAGTTGTCCTGCTAGTTGGCCGGAACTGTTAAAAACACCAGAACCACTTGAGCCTTTCTGGACGAGGCCGTTCAACATATTGTAAAAGTCAAAGTAATATCCGTTCAAGCAGATACAACTAGCACATACACCGACGCTATCCAGTTGGACCCAACGCTTCCAAGAGCCTTTAGGGTGATGAACTCCATAAGCACCAGAAACGCTTGTTTCGGTAGTCCAGCCCGCGGTAGTAACCCCTGGTGGGATGGAACCGTTCAGCCTGATGAATGTCATGTCGTTATAACTGTTGGTTTCAAGAAGGGTCCCGCCGATGCTCCTTGACAGTGTATCATAATCCGGCAGTGTCCCAACGCAGGAGTTCCTCTGCCATAACCAGACAACCTCCAAGGTGTTTACGACCGCCTGTGTGGAGAGACAGTGATGGGCAGTAAGAAAATAGGGCACATATGTCTCATCATCCAAATCGTTAAGTAACGTACCGGTACAAACATAACCTTGGCCGCTTTTGATGTAATTCATTTGGCCGGTTGCATCCCTTGCGGCTTCACTTACAACGCCCTCGGAACACAATGCATCCAGGTGGCAGTCAAGAAGGCCTTCACTGGCAGTTTGATCAGCAAGCGGCTCCGCTGATTCCGGGGCCCCTTCAGCTCCTGGATGGCGATCGAAGTGCAGAATTTCCCTGATCTCAAATACGGGTTCGGTTGTGCCGGTGATCTCAACGAACACCTCTTCCCCAGGAAGCGTTGGCGTCCAGAAATCAGAATTCCCAGCGGGACCCTTTTTCTTATATGGACCCCGTACAATCAGATTTTCCCCGGTACCCGCGTAGATGAGCATAATTCCCTCACCAATATTAAATCGAGAAATATGCAGGCGCATACCGTATGCTCCGGGAGACTGAATGGAAATGGTCCAGATTTTCCGTTCTCCCTCCAAAGAAGCTTGGTGAACCGCTCCACTTTTTATCGAGAAAGGTGTTTTCCCAACGCTCCGGACTATTCCATTCCGGTAAGGAGGAGGATGCACCCCTGGAAAAATTGTCTTTGTTTTTTCATCAGCAGCGCGAATGGTTGCCGCCGGAACCGGTCCCAGATTGTGGATATTGAGCCCCCTCTGGAAAAGATCCGGCTTCTTGTGACTCAGTGGTCTTGGCGCCGGCTTTTGTGGCTCTTTGAGGTCCACGGGCACTTTTTGGGGAAAGGCTTCATGAACCTGATTGGGTTGGGCATAAATCGATTGAGGACATAGAAGTATAACCAACAAACCTGCAAAGGCTTTTTTTAGAAGATGCGATAAAGATGCCTTTAAAATGCGATTGGTGTTCATTATCATCAGGCAACCTCTTATCTTTTACTGTAATGTCACAAGGACTAAAACCAATCCTTGCCCGCTTGCCAACTGGGACATGGCTTTTCCTAAAATTGCGCCTTGTGCCTTATTATAATCAGTAACCTTCATGGCATGGCCCGGGACATCAGAGGTGGTTAAGAGGTCGCCGGGTGCAATGGAACCGTTGCCGGTATCGGCCCAGGCATAAACCCGGCCGGTTAAGGCAACCGGACTTGCACCGTCTGCCCCGGTTCCGTCCTGCCCCATCAGCATGCCTGGATTTACTCCTCCTGCGCCGCTTATTATGCCGGCAACTCTCCTGTCATATTGTGTATTGCTGACCAGAAGTGATCCTGGGTTTTCAGGATCAATACTGACAACCATACCCTCTACATCCAGGTTATCATTCATTCCACGTACATCAAACTTTTCGGACAGATCGGCCCCCCCAGTGATCTCAAGAGAGTTAGTTTTTATTCTGCCCTCAAGCACGGCGGCATACGGGTATCCCTTCGCATAGAGTCCTGTGCCACCGCCTATAGCCGTAAAATATCCGCCATACCCTTGAGAACCTTCACTTTTGCCAGACACCCCTTTACCGTTCTGGCCATCAGCATAACCGTGCACACCAACACCATATAAGCCGGATGCTGAGAACATTCCTCCATAATTATATCCACCAAGTGGATTTGTCGCCCTCCCCCAGACAGCATATCCATTCGCGCCTGAGACCTCTGCTCTCACACCACGTCCATTCACTCCCTTTGCCTCAAACCATCCCCCGTAATTCACATTATCTCCGGTGTTTTCGGCTAAACCGTAAACACCAACACCATCTGCTCCGTCAGCTTTAAACCAGCCGCCAAAATTTTCACCTCCAGTGTTATTTCCGGCAAGACCATATACGCCAATACCAATCGAACCATAGGCCTTAAAGTACCCACCAATATTCTGCCCAGGTCCGGTGTTTGTGGCATTACCGTATGCACCAATGCCGGTGGGGCCGTCAGCCAGAAACCGGCCGCCGAAGTTCTGGCCGCCGTTTGTCGCGGTTGCATGCCCGAAAACCGCAATATCGTTTGATCTGTTCGCGGTAAAATAGCCCCCATGCCCGGTGGGGCAATCGGTTGCGGAACAAAATCCGCTGTATTCCCGCACACCCATAACTGCAGTGCGGGCGATGTCGGAGTTTGCCTCAGTGACCTCATGGAGCTTGGCCGAGGGTCCTGTCTCGCCGATGCCGACACTGCCGGGTACAGCCGAGTATAAATTATCTCCTGATAGAGTCCAGTCCCCGTCACTGTTGGGGATGAAATCCAGTTCCGCCTGAGAAACACAGCCAGTACATTCAAGGTCAAGGGCTGGGCCTTCTTTAGCGTTACTGGCAGCATAGTTGAAGTTGACATCGTCCAATGTAATGCTGTTGTTGAGGATCTTTAGGGTTGTTACCGAATCATCCGCGAGTTTTGAAGTAGTGACGGCATCATCGGCCAGGCTTTCATTGGTAATTGACAGGTTGACAACTGTTTGCGCTGTCGCAGCTTCTCCCGCCATCAAGGCAAAAGGCACACTGGTTAAAAGCTGCCTCGGTGTCATCTCTTCGTCAGTGCCGATTTTTACCCCAAGCCAATACTGCTGGTTGAAATTCAAGCTGAGAGGTGGATTTTCGATTGAGCCATTGCCGCCTCCGTCAAGAATCACATTAAAAATCCCATCAGTCGTCTCAATGTCATGGGACTGCTGCCACAGAGGCCCAATTTCGGTTTCACTGTATATTGAAAAGGTCACAGTGATTGGTCCTGACGAGGAGGTATCAATCGGGTTGCCATTCGAGTCAGTCAGCATCCCCTGGTAATTGATTTTTTTTGTGACCTGGGCAGCACTCATTGAAGCTATGGATAAAGAAATTAACACCCCCAAAAACAAGACGCAGAAACTTTTTAAAATTTTACTGATCACCTTGATTTTCATAAAATACCTCCAGCTAGCTGGTTCTTTGCAGCACTGTTTTTCATGCACATAATAAGTTGACTTCCCTTTTCAATTCACCCAGTCCACCTGATACTTTCAGATCACCTGGAAAATAACCTGCAGCTCATCCCATCCACAGGACCTGTGAACAACCGGTACAATGATAAAGTTCCTATAAACGTATTCCTTTCTACCCGCAGGCAAAATATACCGTCAAATTTGACAGTAGAGGACAGGAACACTATCACTCAAAGTACAGGTGTTAAATTACAGATAGGTTACAAATCCGTTTTTTTCTGCCTTTAATGATCAAAAACACAAAAAAAGCCTCCCGGAGGAACAATTTATTCTCCTGAAGGCTTTAACCATGTATTTTTTCCAAACCTCTTGCCATAGAACAAAATTCCTTTGTCTATAAGTGTGAGGGTTATTTGCAAAACTGTATATACAATTACTAGTATAGCCCCAGGCTCAATGTCAAGCAGAAAGTACCACAATGTGGTGGTCATGCAAAAGGGAGTGAATGGGACAGAGGGGCAATTAATTAAGTATGGTGTCCACGGAATTATGGGCCGCGCTGCGCCCGGCCAGCCAGCCGGTTGAGAATGCCGCCTGCAGGTTGTATCCGCCTGTGTCAGCCTGAATATCCAGG
>JAWVYE010000217.1:0-4094 GCA_033722905.1 Desulfobulbales bacterium | reverse complement strand
TCATAATATTTGTAATGTTTTTTGTTTTGCTGATAGCGGCAACCATCGGGGGAACCTTTTACGTGGCAAACACCCAGAGGTCAGATGCGGTTGTCATTGATATTGCCGGCAGGCAGAGGATGCTGGCTCTGACAATTTTCAACAAAAGCCAGGAGCTTATCCTTGCCCTAGAAAGTGAATCGTCAACCGTTGACCTTCGTTCCGGCCTGCAGGCGGATATTGATATTTTTACTAAAAGCCTGCAAGCCTTACGAGATGGCGGCTCCACTGTTGACCCGGAGGGAAGTAATGTCATTCTGCCGCCGGCCGGCGGCAAAGTCATGGCACAGCTTAACAGCATGACAGAGCTCTGGGGAGAATACCGGCAAAGCTTAAATGAGATACTCAAGCCCCAGGCAGATGTTACGGATGATGCCTTTTTTGATGCTTCGGGCCTTATTCCCAAGCACCATAAGGCAATCCTCGATTCTGCCAATCAAACGGTACCACTGCTGAAGCAGCAGTCCGCCGCAAAAGGCAAAACACTGAGGACGGTCTTGCTCATTGCTGCGCTGATGACAGTATTAACCTCAATACTGGCCATATTCTTTGTCAGAAAAGAACTGGTGCGGCCGGTTTATAAAACCCTGGAAATGATCGAGAACCTGGGAAGAGGAGAACTGGAGTCTCGTCTGAATATGGAGCGCCGTGATGAAATCGGCAAGATGGCCCTTGCCATGGACGCCTTTGCCGACAACCTGCAATACGAAATCCTGACGGCCTTCCAGAAGCTGGCTGAAGGGGATTTAACCTTTCAGGTTGACGGGGTCATCAGTACACCGCTGGAAGAAACCAATGTTTTACTCAATAAGGTTATAGGGCAGTTGAAAGTCGCCACAGAACAGGTGACATCAAGCTCAAAACAGGTTTCTGAGGCAACTCAGACCCTTTCCCAGGGGGCAGCGGAACAGGCTGCCTCACTTGAGGAGATTTCAAGCTCCCTTGCCGAGATGGGGTCCCAGGCCAGCCTCAATGCTGAAAATGCCAACAAGGCAAACATGCTGTCCGAAGATACCAAACAGCTGGCAGAGAAAGGCAATGTGCAGATGCAGAATATGCAGGCTGCCATGGATGACATCAGCGGCGCCGGCCAGAATATCACCAAGGTTATCAAGGTAATAGATGAAATCGCTTTCCAGACAAATCTGCTGGCCTTGAATGCTGCTGTCGAAGCCGCCAGGGCCGGCAAGTATGGCAAAGGTTTTGCTGTGGTTGCAGATGAGGTCCGCAACCTGGCGGCCAGGTGTGCCCAGGCGGCCAGGGAAACAGTGGAGCTGGTGGAAGGCACTGTTGAAAAGACCGAGAAGGGGACTGAAAACGTAAAGGTCACGGCTGATTCACTGCAGGACATCGTTGTTGCCATCAAGGAAATTTCAAACCTGGTGGGCGAGATTGCCATCGCATCAAATGAACAGGCAGAAGGTGTTGCCCAGGTTAACAACGGACTGAGCCAGGTGGAAACGGTCACCCAGATGAATACCGCCAACTCAGAAGAATTGGCGGCGGCGGCCCAGGAGCTTTCCTCCCAGTCACGGGAGGTGATGGACATGCTGGGCCGCTTTAAACTGAAAAACGGTGTCAAAAGCCTTTCAATTAAGGCTCCTGTTGAATTGCCGGATACTGAAATACCCCGGATAGAACTGCCGGACATTTCTGAAAAATACGGCGTTCAGCAATAAAATTATTCCCGGGCGCTAAAGGATTCAGGCGACTCTTGTCTGTTTCCAGGTCTGAATAGGATAGAAAAAAAGGCAGCAGCCTGTATCGGTTGCTGTCTTTTTTTATGTCACAGGTCGTTCCTTATTGCAGTGGCAACTTTTCCCCGGCCTCTTTGTGCCTTCTGCCGCAGGCTTGCCTGACTCTTTCATGAGGCGCAGGGCTTTCAGCCTGCATTCCGTAATAGGCCTATTTCGTCTCAGCATCGAACACCGCCACTGGTATTACTCTTTCCAGGGTTCCGTCAAACCGGTGCTGCCGCATATTGACCTCCTTCTGAATATTTAATATATTTGCGGCATATCAATCGACTGGAAAAGACGAAGAAGGGAGGAGTACAATGAAGAAGCAGAAACTCTTGACAGTATTGGCGGGTTTTCTGATTTTCAGCGCGGCAGTGATTGTAAGTGCCCATGCAGCGGATCTTGGGGTGAACGACGTCCTGCTTGATTCAGATGGGGACGGTATCGCTGACAGCAGAGATAACTGTCCCTCAGTCCCGAATCCGGACCAGGCGGATCTGGATTTCGACGGCCAGGGTGATTTATGTGACTGGGATAAGGACGGCGACGGCTATTATTGTCCTGAGTGCTACAGCGAACCATGCCCGGCTATGCCGTGTATGGATTGTGATGACTTGAATGCTAACGTGCATCCCGACGCCCGGGAAGCCTGCCGGGATGGAATTGACAATGACTGTGACGGTTGGACCGATTGCCATGACCTGCAGGACTGCGGCAGGGACCGGATATGCCGCAAAAAAAACCGCCGGGAAGGCAAGGGCAAGACCTGTTCCGACGGCCGTGATAATGACAGGGACGGTTTAGTGGATTGTGATGATCCGGGCTGCTTTGAAAATGAATCATGCAAATGTGTCTGCCCTGATGTTTACGATCCGGTCTGCGGCGTCGACGGCATAACTTACGGCAATGCCTGTGAAGCACGGTGCGCCGGCGTTGCCATTGCCTACCAGGGTGAATGCAGAACCATCTGCGGGGGAATTGGCGGTATTCTCTGTCCGGAAGGCTATACTTGCGATTATTATGATCCCACCTGCAGCATAATCGATCTGGCCGGAGTTTGTGTGCCGACACCGGATGTCTGTGAAGAAATTTACGCTCCCGTCTGCGGCTGCGATGGTGTCACCTATGGCAATAATTGTGAAAGAATTCGTGCCGGGGCGACCCTGGCGTACAAAGGTGAATGCGGTTGTGTCTGCCCGGAAATTTATGAACCGGTCTGCGGCGTCGACGGCAAGACCTATGACAATGCATGTTTTGCCAGATGTGCCGGGGTCGAAATTGCCTACCCCGGGGTATGCCGGGAAGTCTGCGGCGGTATAGCCGGAATACCCTGCCCTGATGGCCAGGTCTGTGTTATTGAGGATCCGACATGTATCGGTGCCGACCTCTTTGGAATATGCGTTCCCTACCCGGATGTGTGTATTGAAGTATACAGCCCTGTTTGCGGCTGTGACGGGTTGACCTATTCCAATCTGTGTTATCTGATAAAGGCAGGTGCGACCCTTGCCCATGAAGGGAAGTGCTGTGGTGACGGCGGCCCTGTTCTCTGCGACATGATCCCGCCCGATTGCGCTGAGGGGACGATCCTCATCGTGCGGGATGGCTGCTACGAGTGCGTTGACCCGGAAACCTGCGAGCCGGTCTACCGGTATTGATTTGGTGACATACTACATTTGGGGACAGGTTTAAACCTGTCCCCAAATGCCTATATATAAAGATGTTTACGCACTCTGGTCATCTATTGCGGTGGTTGCACCGTTTTTCTTCACCGAGGCGATACCGTTGGCCATTGACGCAGCAGAAGCATAGGACTGGCTGTTGCCGATCACCTGCTTGTTTTTGGCCTTAAGGACAAAAGAGCTTTTGCCGCCGGCGCTCTCTTTAGTCTCATAGAGGTCGTCGTTGGAAGAATTCTTTTGTACAGATGCAATGCCGTTCTTGGCGCCGGCCTTGTCCTTGTACATCTGGCTGGTTAAAATTATCTGTCCGTTGGCAGCTTTGAGGTTAAAGTAAAACTTTCCGTTCTTTGCTTTCTTAATTTCATACTTTGCGCTCATTTACTCCTCCCTTGATTTTGTTTACATATTTGAAGTGCTCTTATTACCTCGCCACACCAAACAAAACAAAAAAGCCTTCACTGGATAACAATTTATGTAAAGGCCTTAAAATAATTTTCAGATACACCTCGCATGATTTCCACTCATAAGTAGAGATTACCATAAGGAATATGTTAGGATTTTATTAATATTCATCTGCCCATAAGTCAAGTTTTTCAAGAAAAAGAATACGTTCAGTCACCATTCTTTAGGCAAAATG
>JAWVYE010000216.1:0-4117 GCA_033722905.1 Desulfobulbales bacterium | reverse complement strand
ATGGGTCAGCATAAAGGGCGGGCAGCCAAGGATAAATATGTTGTTGATGAACCGGAGAACAGCAATGATATCTGGTGGGGTAAATTTAATGTCAGCTACCCTGAAGACCGCTTTAATGGCTTACTCAAACGTATGCTGGCTTATTTACGGGGCAAATCGGTTTATATCCAAGACTGTTATGCCGGGGCCGACCCACTCTACCGTTATCCTGTCCGGGTCATAACGACCTATGCCTGGCATGCAATTTTTGTCAGGAACATGTTCCTCGTGCCGGCCGAGGATTATGAGGCAATACGTAAGTTTGTCCCTGACTTTACTGTACTTCACTGTCCTGACTTCCACGCCGACAGTGAGGTGGATGGGACCCGCAGCGGTACCTTTGTCATCCTCAACATGAGCCGCAAACTGATTATTATCGGGGGCACCGCCTATGCCGGGGAGATAAAAAAGTCCATTTTTTCAGCCCTTAATTTTTTCCTGCCCGGGAGGAATATCCTGCCCATGCACTGTTCCGCCAACATCAATAAAAACGACCCTGATGATACGGCCCTCTTTTTCGGGCTTTCAGGCACCGGCAAAACAACACTTTCAGCCGACCCCATGAGGATTCTGATCGGTGACGATGAACATGGATGGTCGGATAAGGGGATTTTTAATTTTGAAGGCGGCTGCTATGCCAAGGTAATCCGCTTATCCGAAGAGGCGGAACCGGAGATTTATGCTACAACAAAACGTTTTGGCACCATCCTTGAGAATGTCGTAATAGATGCTGAAACGAAAAGGATCAACCTAGATGATGACAGCCTGACGGAAAACACCCGGGCGTCATATCCGCTTTCCCACCTGCCGGATTATGTAAAATCTGGCATGGCCGGCCATCCGCGCTCCATCATCATGCTTACGGCAGATGCTTTCGGGGTCATGCCGCCAATAGCCCGCCTGACGAAGGAACAGGCAATGTATCATTTTATCAGTGGCTACACGGCAAAAGTCGCGGGCACCGAGAGTGGAGTAGATGAGCCCGTGGCGACTTTTTCCGCCTGTTTTGGCGCGCCTTTCATGATGCGCCATCCTTCCGTATACGCCAGGCTTCTTGCAGAGAAGATCCAGCAGCATAATGCCTGCTGCTGGCTGGTTAATACAGGCTGGACAGGTGGGCCGTACGGCATCGGCAGGAGAATGGAGATACAGCATACGCGGGCGCTGTTAAATGCGGCCCTGGATGGCCTGCTGGCCGGGGTTGAAATGCATGAAGATCCCATTTTCGGCTTCCAGGTCCCTGTCTTGGTTCCCGGCGTGCCGACTGAGGTTCTTAATCCGCGCAATGCCTGGAAAGACCGGCAGGACTATGATGCCCAGGCCCGGAAACTGGCCGGTCTTTTTGAGGAAAATTTCGCTCAGTTCAAAGAGAATGTCCCGGAATATGTAATTCAGGCAGGCCCCCGGATAGTGTGAAGGCCGCGGCAGTTGCAGCCCTTTTATTTCCCGGGGTCTTCTGCAGCGACCTCAAAGATTTTTCCAGCATATCCCACCCGGTCACCGTGGTAAAGTTTGCGGCCGCGCCGTATTTCCACTTCACCGTTTACAGTCACCTCCTTGTTGGCTATGCGGAATTTGGCCTCGGAGCCGTCCTGGACAACATTTGCAAGTTTAAGGAGCTGGGAAAGGCGGATGCTTTCCGATTGAATCGCTATTGCAACCATGGCCTGGTGTTTGCCGGGATGCCATGTTCAGGGTCACGGCAAGCAAGACTTAATTTATTCGCTTTTATTGAAACGGTCGGTTTCGGCTATCAGCTCCAGGGTATTCACTGTCTTCTTGAGCAGCGCATCCGCCTCAGCTGTTTTCTTTGCAGCCAAGAGCTTCTTGGCTTCTTCTAAGGCCATGGTAATATTATTGCGCTGGGTGTCAGTCATTTCATAGCCCTTGGACATCATGGAATTGATGGTGGCAATCTTGTCAGCCGGGGAGTTTGATTTGCCGCCACCAGAAGAACAGCCGGCAACAGCGAAAAGGACGATAAGCATTACAGCGGTAAGTTTGCATTTCATAGAGCCAGTCTCCTTTGAGCATTATTCATCGGTTAACAATATAGTCCGCATAAGTTGTTCCTGAAAAGCCGGTAAAATTTGCCAGAACAACTTACAGCATGCCAGTATTTTTACCTAGGTATTTTTTTTTGCGCAGCCGAATTGCTTTCGGAGTGACTTCCACCAATTCATCATCGTTAATAAAGGCGATACAGTCTTCCAGGCTTAACCGGGCCGGGGGCGTCAGGATAACATTTTCATCGGAACCGGCGGCCCTGATATTTGTCAGCTTTTTGCCTTTGGCAGGATTAACGACGAGATCACCTGTACGGCAATGCTCTCCGATAATCTGACCCTTGTAGACATTCACACCCGGACCCAGAAAAAGGGTGCCGCGCTCCTGCAGGTTAAACAAGGCATAGGCAACGGTTGTGCAACCCTCTTTGGCAACCAGGACACCGCTGAGCCGGTTTGTGAGTTCACCGGCATAGGGCCCATAACCGGCAAAGACATAGTTCATGATGCCCATGCCTTTTGTGACGGTAAGAAATTCGCTGCGGAAGCCGATGAGGCCCCGGGTGGGGACCTTGTAGGTCAGGCGTATCAGGTCCTGGCGCCGGTCCATCTCCAGCATCTGGCCTTTGAGGCTGCCAAGCTTTTCGATCACCGGTCCCTGGTAATCTGCATCCACGTCAATGGTGAGTTCTTCATAGGGCTCAAGGGTCTGGCCAGCCTCTTCCTTCATTATGACTTGCGGGCGCGTTACCTGAAACTCAAAGCCTTCCCGCCGCATTTTTTCTATGAGGATTGAAAGATGGAGCTCTCCCCGGCCTGAAACCTTGAAACCCGCACCGCCGCCAAGAGACTCAACCTGCAGGGCAACATCACCCAGGGTTTCACGAAAGAGCCGGTCCTCAATATGGCGTGAAGTGACAAACTGCCCATCCCGGCCGGCAAATGGCGAATCATTGGGGATGAAGTGCATGGCGATTGTGGGCGGGTCAATATCAATCAGAGGTAATTTTCTGGGGTTGTCCGGGTCGGTAAAGGTGACCCCGACGGTTATATCATCCAGCCCGGCCACAGCCACAATTTCCCCTGCTCCTGCCTTGTCAACTGATACTTTCTGGTCGCGCTCGAATGTAAAAATTTTTGAAATGCGGACAGGCTCCAGGCTGCCGTCCCTTTTGGCTACTACAACGCTCTGGTTGATATTGACAGTACCGTTAACGACTTTCCCAATACCGAGTTTGCCCAGGTAGGGTGAATAATCAATGGTATTCACCTGCAGCTGCAAAATCTCTGCCGGGTTGCCGGCCGGCGGGGGAATAAAGCCAATAATTTTTTCAAAAAGTGGTGTCATTGTGGCGCCCTTTATGGAATCATCGGCGCTATCTATGGCGTACCCCTCTTTTGCCGAGGCATAACTTACCGGGAAATCGAGCAGATCATCAGGAGCCTCAAGTTTTACAAAGAGGTCGAACACCTGATCCACAGCCCAGTCAGGGCGGGCTGCCGGCTTGTCTATTTTGTTGATGACCACCAGGACCGGCAAAGATAGGGCCAGAGCCTTTTTCAAAACGAAATAGGTTTGCGGCATGGGGCCTTCCTGGGCATCGACAAGCAGCAGGCAGCCGTCAGCCATGCGCAGGACCCTCTCAACCTGGCCGCCAAAATCGGCATGGCCGGGTGTGTCTATAATATTGATCCAGTAATCCTTGTACCGGAATGAACCGTTTTTTGCCGCGATGGTTATGCCGCGCTCTTTTTCCAGATCCATTGAATCCATGACCCTGTCGGTCAGGGCCTGGTTTTCACGGAACATGCCGCTTTGCTTGAAAAACTGGTCGACCAGGGTTGTTTTGCCATGGTCTACATGGGCGATGATGGCAATGTTTCTGATTTGCTTTTGATCCATTTATGATACGTTCCAACGGAAAGGTTTTTAAAAAGAGCCCTTGTTTAAAGTATTACAGTGGAATTAGCAAGAAAATAAATGTCACGGATATGGAGGGGCGCGGCTAATGTCTGGACAGAACGGGGGAATATGCTATTGTTATGATAAGAATTATACGCATGATAATAGT
>JAWVYE010000215.1:0-4136 GCA_033722905.1 Desulfobulbales bacterium | reverse complement strand
CGCCTGTTCCTTGCTGAACCGATGCCGGGTATGACAGGCTGAGCAGGTCCCTTTTGATCCATCCGGGTTAACCCTGCCGATTCCCGTGTTCGGCCAGGTGGCAGGATCAAGTTTACCGTCGGACAGTACTTTGACAATTGAACCATGACACTGGCGGCAGCCCACTGCAACCGCCGGTTCACCACCAACGGTCTGCCCCAGCAGGCCGTCTTTGGTGTTGAGAATCTCGCCGGCCTTTGAATGGTGACTGGCTTCCTGCTCTGCAGACTCCTTGGGGTGACATTTTGCGCAGTCCTTGGGTGAGACGATGGTTGCCACTAAAAAGCCGTTATGGGGCATGGCGTCTGATTCACCTTTCTTCGCCGCATGACACTCATAACAGCCGACCCCTGCCTGCCAGTGGGTGCTGTCCTGCCATTGATCCATAAGGCCCGGCATGATCTCCACATGACATTCCAGGCATTTTCGTGTCTGGTCTGAAATTTTTGCCTCAGCAGCAGCCGCGCAGAAGATGACCACTGTCACCAATACGAGTTTGGTACTTGTATTCAACATCTTCATATTCCCTCCTGTCAAATTAAGAATTAATGATCTGAACCTTCCAGCAAAAGGTCCGCCCGCATAGCCACTAATATATTGAGCTGCCCGGAATGGGCCTTGACTTAAGTCAAAAGGCAAAGTGAATTTCAAAAAAATTGTTAGGACCCGATGTCCATGTCAATAAGGCTTTATCAGCAGGATATTGTCCCTGGTAGTACAAATCAGAGAGAATATGTAATAAGGGCCTGGCTGGTAACAAGTAATGCGGGTATCTGTACAATTCCAGAAAGTCGGCAAATTGAATATGCTAAATCTGTTTGTCAGGCATGGCAGGATAATGAGCCTCCACCTGCTGTGGGGTATATTTATGAAGTGAAAAAATCATATTTGTTCATAATATTTCATCAATTATGATATATTTGTAAATCGGTGCCGGTTCCTGTTCTGTGGCATTACCATTAAAGTCTGCGATGAAAAAATACTACCCGCATAACCCTGCCCGGGGTAAAAGAAAAACTATTCATCTTCTGTTGTACAGCTTCATAGTCATCCCGGCCCTGCTTTTACTGAGTGGCTGCGGCGCCAAGAAAAAGGGCCCGGAGGAAGCAGTTTACATGGACCCCGGTCAACAGAGGATTGCTGCCTGGCAAACATTAATAGAGGAAAAATTCTATGCTCCTGAAATGGAAAAACTTGAGGCGGTTAACAGTTTTTTCAATCAGCTTGAGTTTGTCGCTGACCGGGACCACTGGGGAAAAGAGGATTACTGGGCGACTCCCCGGGAGATGCTGCTCAGTAATGGTGGAGACTGTGAGGACTTTGCCACGGCAAAATATTTTACCCTGCGCCGGCTTGATATACCTGACGGCAAAATGCACCTTACCTATGTCAAAGCCCTCAAGCTGCAACAACCGCATATGGTCCTGAGCTACTATAGCGAGCCGACCGCAGATCCGCTGATCCTGGACAGCCTGGTCCACGAAATCCTTACAGCCTCAGAACGGCCTGATCTTATTCCTATCTACAGCTTTAACGGCCAGGGATTATGGCTGTCCAAAAAACAACAATCGCACCGGCTGGGTGAGTCTGAAGGTTTAAGCCTCTGGCAGGAACTTCAGCATCGTTTCAGTCAGGAAGCAATCGCCGGTCCTCTGCCGGAATAATAATTTCGTTTTGAAAACAGTTTTGAAAACAAACAATCGAATTTCAAGGCATGGTGTGAAGAGCATCTACTTTGCCCGTCTGGCAGGGAACCACCATGGCATGAGTGTAACGGAGTTAATGGTGTCAATCTGCATTGTCGCCATTCTTGCCGCAGTTGCCATACCATCCTATATAAGCTATACGCAGCAGGCCAGGGTTGTCTCTCTCATTATCCCACGCCTGCATCTTGTAGAAACGAACATCAGTTATTTTTATTCCCTGCACGACAAGCTGCCGGGAAGTGATGATGTTGATGAAATTCTAACCAATATTAATGCAGAAAATCTTGACATAACCTTGACCAACGGCACCATAAAGTTGACCATAACCGCCAGGACGAAAGAGTCGAAGCTCCACATCCTGGATGGTAAAGTCCTGATTGCGTCACCGGTAATCACAAAAAATAAAATTGTCGCCTGGCACCTGGCCGGCGAGCTGGCTGACAGGTTGAAAATAAACTATTAACTTCCTGCCTGGATGGGAATATTTTGGCCAGGTGGTAAAAAATCCTCGGTAAAAAATAAGATCACTAGCGGGAGCATACGCTCATCACCTGTTTCAAGTCTGTATGGCCAAGGAATGTATTATGGATGCCATCCTGGAGCAGGGTTGTCATGCCGCCCTTGATTGCCACATCACGAAGATCTTCCACCAGGCAGCGCTCAATGATCTGGAGTTTCAACGGGCGGTCACCGACAAGAAGCTCATACAGACCCATTCTGCCCCGGTAGCCAACATCGTTGCAATCTTTACACCCTTTCGGCTGGTAAAACTCCAGGTCGTCTGTATAAGGTATATTGAGGCGCTCATCAAAATACTCGCCATAAAGACCTTTGATGTGATCATACTCAATTTTTTCCGGATGGTATGGTTCCTTGCACTTTGGACAGAGAGAACGGGTCAAACGCTGGGCCAGAACCCCTAAAAGGGCGTCGGCAAAGTTAAAGGGATCCATGCCCATGTCGATGAGGCGGGTGATGGTCTCCGGTGCCGTATTGGTATGCAGGGTGCTGAAGACCAAATGGCCGGTCAGGGAAGCCTCTATGCCCATTTTAACCGTTTCGTGATCACGCATCTCGCCGACCATGATGACATCGGGGTCAGCCCGCAGGAAGGCCCGCATTGCCTGGGCAAAAGTGGGGCCGGCCTTCATGTTTATCTGGAGCTGCCGCAGACCATGCTGGGTTATTTCCACCGGGTCTTCGGCGGTCCAGATTTTTCTTTCAGGTTTGTTGATAAAGTTGAGAGCTGAATGCAGGGTAGTGGTTTTACCTGAACCGGTGGGGCCCACAACCATAACAATACCATACGGTTTCTGGATAATGTTGATGAACCGTTCATAGGTATCCTGGCGCATCATTTTGTCAAGGGGTATGGGTTCGGCGGATGAAAGAAGACGCAGTACGACATCTTCGTTATTGCCGGCTGTCGGCACCGAGGCAATCCGGAGTTCAACAATTTTATTGTTGGTGGTCTTGAAGCGGATTTTTCCGTCCTGGGGTTTGCGTTTTTCAGCAATATCCATCTTTGCCAAAACCTTGATCCTCGAGACAACCGCGCGGATATAGGCACTGGGGACAGTCAACGCCTCCCGGCAGCGGCCGTCAATCCGGTAGCGCACCACGGCATCTTTTTGATAGCCGTACGGTTCGATATGGATATCCGACGCCATCTGGAAATAGGCGTCTTCGATAATTTTGCGGACCAGGAGAACAACTGCATTGTCATTGACATCCGCCTCATCTTCGTACATGAGGTCTGCTTCCTGATAATATTGATCTATTTCCTGGCCTTTGAGTTCGTCAAGTATGTCACCGACTGACTTGACGCTTTTTTTGCTTTTCATGGCGCCCTGGTAGGAGAGCAGGAATTCTCTGATGTCATTTTTCAGGGCGAAGCGCAGTTCAATCTGGGGGGAGCGATACAGCTGCTGGACCTCCTGGATCTTGCTGTGATCTTTGGGATCGTTTATGGCCAGGATGAGTTCTTTGCCGTCTGAATGGAGTGGGACCAGGAGACCGCGCAGGAAAAAATCAATATTCTTGTCCTTAATATAATCAATGGGATTGTATATGGTATTAGCCAGGTCTTCAAAGCGAACACCGTAAAATTCAGCCAGGTGCCTGTCGAGATCCTTTCTATTCAGGTCAAAATCATCTATCAGGACCTTATCCAGCTCTTTTTTCTCTTTTTGCGCCTTGTTGACGGCTTTTAATAATTCTTCTTCGGTTAAAATATTTTTTTGCACAAGGATTGTATACGGATCAGGGATATTTTTGTTGGTCGGCAGTTTTTCCACTTTTAAATGACCTTTTTTGCTGCTGGGTAGATGCTCTAAGATGAACCGGCCAAGAGCGTCAGCAATGGTTTTTAGATTGTCAGCCTCCTCATCG
>JAWVYE010000214.1:0-4146 GCA_033722905.1 Desulfobulbales bacterium | reverse complement strand
ATGCCGTAGATATAATAGCTGCCGGGCGCTATCCCTTCAGTGTCCCAGGTACAGGATGCTTGTCTGCCTTCAGGTGCAACACCGCAGCCACCCTTGATGGCAATACCGTCCAGGCCGCTGTTGTCCGTATCGTAATAAAAGGAAACAGTGACCCGGTTGTCGGGGTCTGCCAGGTCGTAGCTGATGCTGAAAGGTCCGTTCTCGGCAACGGCCCCGTCAGCCGCGCCGGGCCGGTTGATACTCAGGACCGGAGGCGTGTTGCGTTCAGGTTCTTCCGGCTGGGGGTCGCCGGGCGGCCGGACCATGTCTGCTCCAGTTTCTGCCTCTGCAGGCGGGGAAACTGATGCCGGCGCTGCCTTCTGCGCCGATGCCGGAATTTTGCGGGCTGCTTTCCCTTTGTCCCCGGCAAACGCAGCAGTCTCTCCGGGCTGCAGAGGATCATAGAGCAATGATATACGCTCCGGCTTGATATAGGCCTTAAGGACAAGGGAGCCTGCCGGAAGCTTGGTGCCGCCGGCAGCGAGTAATTTGTCTGCGCCGGATCTGGCGGTAAACCTTCCCAGCCTGACAGCATAGTACCCTGCCACCTTTTCAATGCGCAGATGGTCGCGTTCCCCGGCTGCAAGGCTCTCAGCCAGGGAATGGTATAACCTGGCCGCAGTATGTTCCCGGAGGTAGCTGCCTGCCTGTATTGTATAGTAGAGGGGCTGCTCCGCCGCTGCAGCATCTGAGGGCTGCAGGAAAGCTGAGAGCAAGGCAAGAACTATGAGGGCTGGTAAATATGGCCATGCAAAACTGTCTTTCATCACTTACCACTGGCGAAGAAAATCCAGGTGGGCCGCTGACTGCCAAAACCGCCCAGCTGGAAAATTAATCAAAATCAGCACAGGATGCCCCCCCATGCAAAGACATCCTGCAGGAAATATAATGCAATTATTGAGCCACAGGACCTTACTGAAGGGATTTCAGGCCGGCCGCTTTTTCAAGAAGATAAGCATTGCCATGATCTGCAACAAGGCCGAAATGTTACTTTTGCACATCGTGGGCAATTCCATGACAGGCACCGCATTCCGCATACTTATCATGGATTGTCCTGTTGTGCGGCTCACCATGGCAGTCCTGGCAGGCCGGCACCTCACCATGACCGGCATGGCATTCGGCACAGGTCAGAGCAGAGTGCTTTGTCTGGCGTGCCTGCAGGAGCTGGTAGGCCTCCTCATGACAGCCGGCGCAGACCTCTTTGCTCTGGGTGGCGGGATAGGAGATCTTTAGAGGGGTGTGTACCGGATGACAGGCCAGACAGTCAGGGGATGCCAGTGCTGCCATGGGACTGTGGTTTTCATGGCATTCATTGCACTCGGGAATGCGGCCGTGCCTTTCCGAATGACAGGATGAGCACTCCTGCTCCGTATGCTTGCTGACTTCAGCCTGCAGGCTCTCAGCAATGGCGTTATGGCACAAGTTGCATGCCTTTTCAAGGGTTGCCGAGGCAGGAATTGACACCAGAGGCTGGTGGGGGTTGGCATGACATTCCAGGCACTGCTGGACAGGTTCCGCCGTACCATGGGGCGCGGTATGGCAAGACCCACACTTTGGCATTATCTCTATATAATTATTGCGTAACGGGTTGTAGGCATGAAAGATTTCATGGCATTCCGTGCAGGACACCGTCTGGTGCATGGCGCCGTTATTCTTGAGCCAGTTATAATGGGTCATGTGACAGCGGCCACATTCCTCCAGGGTGAGGGGCTCGATTGTCCCGGTGTAAATATTGCCTGCAACGGGTTCAGCCGCTGCAGGTTGATGGAAAACAAGTGCAGAAACAAAGACCAATGCCAGTATGCTTATCGTAGCCAAGCCCTGATTAAAGATATTTTTCCGTGCCATGTTTTCCCTCTCCCCTCTGCAATGGTTTATGAAATTAAAAAGCAGCAGGAGAGTCAAGGCAAGACTCTCCTGCTGCCTGCTCGTTGTTTTTTTACTTGACCAGCAGATGCGGATCCATGTGGCATTCAACACATTCGGGGATTTTCTGGTGCATTGCCGGTGAATGGGGTTCCCCATGGCAAGTCTGGCAGGCGGGGACATTCGGGTGCTGACCGCGGTGGCAGAAAGCACAGGTGAAAGCCTGGTGCTTGGTCACGGTTTGTTCCAGTTTCTCGCCGGCCTCCTCATGGCATGGCACACAGAAAGCCCTTGGTGTGGTCATGGCATAGTTGATCTCCAGGGGATGATGGGCCGGGTGACAGCCAAGGCAGTCACTGGTGACCTGGCCCTCGGCATGGGGTTCATGGCAATTGGAGCAGTCCGGGATCTCACCGTGCACTTCGTGGCAGAAGGTACAGGACTGCTCGGCATGGGCGCTGGCGTATTCTTTGAAATCCTTGCCCGGGCCCTCATGGCAGGTGAGACACGGCCCTGTTATATCATCGGCAAGGTTCAGCGCCAGGGGCTCATGGGGATTTGAATGACAGGCCAGACAGTTTTCCAGTTCAAAATGCGACTCACCCTCATGACACATGGAACATTCAGGAACTACTTCCTCGCCCCAGGGCGGATGTTCCTGGTGGCAATCAAGGCAGGTGACCGCTGTCTGGTGTTTCCCCCCGTTTGCGGCTATTGCCGCCGGTTCGTCAAGGTGGCACTTGGAGCAGTCTGCGGTCTCAAGAGCTACCAGCGCTGCGCCAGCCCCATGGACAAAAGCCGTCAACAATGCCGATGTAAAGATTACTGCACAGAATAACACCAACTGCAGATATGCTTTTTTTCCCATCATTTTAATCACCCCTTTCTCCTGCAAAAAATTAACTTACCATATGAATATTTTACCAAAAATGAATGAATGGAGTTTCATTATCAGACTAGGTCCGCTTTTGTCAAGTGTTAATAATTTTTGCCGGAATATCATGTCCCGCCAAAGCATGCTCACTTCGACCATGACCGAATAAACATGCAAATCATCAGCCCGGACTGGCGCCCTTTTCTTTTTCAGCTCACTGTTGCCATTAAATTTTGGCATTCTCTTTAACCGGGATTATGGTATATCATCGTTACGCAAAAATCCTCGCCGAGTAAACAGGCTTCTGCAACGCAAGAAACAGACATGGGACATCGTTTTTCAGCAACAGCATCCAAATCCATACCAGCACTTCTCGTGCTTGCAATATGGGTAATTCTTCTCTACAGCACCACCTATGAAGCTCCTTTCATATTTGACGACACTGCCAACATAGTGAACAACCCCTTTGTCAAGCTCGATGACCTCTCCTGGCAGTCGCTCAGGCAGGTCGCGACCAACGGTCCCAACGGCTGGCGCTGGCTGCCCAACATCTCATTCGGGCTGAATTATTATGTCGGCGGCCTCGATGTCACCGGATTCCACCTGGTCAACATCTCCATCCACGTTATGACCGCCTTTTTCTTCTACCTCCTGGCCAGGCTGACCCTGGAACTGCCGGTCATGGCCCGACGTTACGCGAAAACCACGGAGATCGCCCTGGCGGCGGCTCTGCTCTGGGCCGTCCACCCCCTGCAGACCAACGGCGTTACCTATATCGTGCAGCGCATGACCGCCATGGCAGCCATGTTCTCAATCTGCTCCCTGCTCTGCTATGCCAGGGCCAGGCTTGCGGATGCCGTCAGCAGGAAAACCGGGTTTTTCGCAGCTGCATTAATCACCGGTGTCATGGCCCTTTTCAGCAAGCAGAACAGCGGCATGCTGCCGCTGATGATCCTGGGCTACGAGTTCTTTTTCCTGCGCCGGGCCCATTTTATTGAGCGCCGAAAGCTGCTGCCGGGGGCTGCCGCCGCCCTCCTTATCTTCATTCTTATCAGTGTTCTCTTCCTGGGTACCAACCCTGTTGACAGGGTGCTGGCCGGCTACGGCAACCGGGACTTTACCCCGGGCCAGAGGCTTCTGACCCAGACCAGGATCATTTTCCACTACCTCTCCCTGCTGGTGCTGCCCCTGCCGTCCAGGCTCAACCTGGCCTATGATTTCCAACTCTCCACCGGCCTGCTGGCCCCGCTCCAGACCCTGGCCGCCGTCATGGGCCTGGCCGGCATCTCCGGGCTCGGTTTTTTTCTCTTCCGCCGAGACAGGCTCGCCGCTTTTGCCGTCTTCTGGTTTTTCGGCAACCTGCTGGT
>JAWVYE010000213.1:0-4155 GCA_033722905.1 Desulfobulbales bacterium | reverse complement strand
TCTTCACAACAAGACTGCCCCTTTTGTTTTGTTGCGAATGGTTGATGTAGGTTCCTCGCAGGCTCGTTCTTTTGCGGACCCTTTTGCGGAATTCCAGGTTGACGGTGAAAATATTCTTACAGGAGCATTTTATCTTAAGAGTGCTCTTGCTTCCCTTGTAAGAATCTACCGAAACAGTCTTCTGACGGCCGCAATGGGGACAGTTTATTACTGCTGACCCATCAGGCCTGACAAAGGTTTTTATAATAGTGCTTTTCGCCATGGCTGTGTCATAATTTGTTTGATTAATGTTATGGAAAATATTCCTGTTTCAATAAATAGTCAATATGATTCTCTGCACAAGCAAGCACCTCGTAACAATTCTAGACATAATTGTTGAAATTCAGATTTCATTGCTGTTGACATAGGCATAGGCGCTATGTTTGTGAATTGATTCAAAGCTTTCCGCACTGACGGAAAACCAGTAAATGTCTTCATGTTTCTTGGCAAGTTCAGCAACTCGGCGGACAATATCCTCTACAAACATTGGATTTGCATAGGCCTGTTCCGTGACATATTTCTCGTCAGGCCTTTTCAGCAGAGCATACACCTGGCTGGAGGCAGCAGATTCAACCTGTTCTATGAGGTCCTCGAGCCAGATAAAACCGGTAAATTTTACATTTAGGTTGACCTCTGCCCTCTGATTATGGGCCCCGCCAGAACTGATTTCCTTAGAACAGGGACACAGGGTTGTCACCGGCACCCAGACAGAGAGCATAAAGTCTTCATTTTTGCCGATACTGCCGGTGAAGCGGCATGGATATTCCATGAGACTGGGAGTCCTGGTAACCGGAGCCTTTTTTTCTATGAAGTACGGAAAGGTCATTTCCAGATGGGCGGCCTCAGCCTGGAGTTCATCCTGCACTTCAGACAGGAGCCTGGCCAGGATTTTGACACTCATATCATCCTGGTGCTTATTGAGCGCAGCAATAAAGGTTGAAACACATGTTTCACGGTATCGCTTGGGGATATCTGCATGCAGACTGATGCTTGCCACGGTTTCCTGGAGTGTTCCGGCTTTTTCTCTTATGCGTACAGGAAATTTAATATCCTTGACGCCAACACTTGTAAGTTTCATTACCTGGTTCCGGTTGTCGATTTGCAGTGCACCTTTAGAGCAACTTGCAATTCTGGGCTGGAATATTACTTGTTTTCATGTGAATGCACACAGTTTCTACCCCTGCCTTTGGCAGCATAAAGTGCCTCATCAACACGATAAATAAGGCTGTTTTCATTTTCATCATCTGCTAACTGGGCGACCCCGAGGCTGATTGTCAGTTTGATCGTTGTTTTCGCATCAATGGCAAATGGGCAGGCGGCAATTTTTTTTCGCAACCTTTCGGCAATTTCCCCTCCTTCAGGTAGTGGTGTGTCCGGCAGAATCAGGAGAAATTCCTCTCCGCCATAACGGCAGAAAATATCATAATCGCGCAGATATGGCGTAAGCACCTCTGTCAGATGTTGTAATACATAGTCACCGGCAAGGTGGCCATGCTTATCATTTACTTTCTTAAAATGATCTATATCAAGCATTATGACGGTTAACGGCCGCCGGCTCCTGCGGCTTTTGGAAATTTCTTCACGGAATCTGCGCAGTCCTTCTCGTCTATTGAGCAGACCGGTAAGATAATCACGTGTTGCCATCTCATATAAGCGGCCCTCAGCCTTGCGAAGTGCCTTAACAAGTTGATTGGAAATTAATAATATGACCAGTGTAATGGTCATGAGAATGATTAATGCGAAAGCAACAATATAAACTTTGCTGCTTCTGGTTTGGGAAATAATATCCGAGGCAGGAAGGGAAACGCTTATTCCGCCACGGATATCGCCCACTTTATAGCCCTGGCGCCCATGGCACTGGAGGCATGATTCTTTTACATGCAACGGCAGGATGTAACGAAAAACGGTTTCATTGCCTCGGTGTTCGAGTTTGAATGCCTCTTTACTTTTACTGGTTTGAAATTCCCTGAGTGCTTCCGCCTCAAAAGCATCCGGGCTGTTCTGGGGGTTTATAGGCTCAAGGCTTGTAATATGAAAGGAAAAAATTCTTTCTTCACGCCCCATTTCAGAAATTTCTCGCGTGGCCATGGCCGGGTTTTTCAGGATGTACACCTCATCGTCCATATCAACGATGGATGATTTAAGGGAGCTGATGTCCCTGAGGTAAGGATTTTCAGTGACACCGGGGCGCTTTTTCACATAGACGCCTCCATGTTCCGCAATCCACTGCCGGATGAGGGTTATTTCCTGGGAGTATGCTCTGGCCTGCTTGAGAAGTTGTTCCCTGATGAGAAAATCAGCCCTTGTATTAAAGCCCCAGAATACACCGATAAGCGTCAGGGAGAAAATCAAGGCAATAATTGTCAGATATTTTTTTATATAGCGCTGACTGGTTGGATACTGCCTCTCCGGGCCCATGTGCTGGTCTGGTTTCATGGCATTAGCTGAGCGTCTGAGGTAGGGGGCGGGATATTGACAGGCGGTAAAATCCCTTTTGTTCATGTACCTTGATGCCGTATTGCGTCAGAATTGTAAAAAGAGGCCGGCCGAAAATGAACAGTTCAATATCGAGGCTTAAATTCAATTCTGCACAGGCCTGCGAACGGATCGCCAGATCATTATTCACCATCTCAGTCAGAGAGTTTAAAGCTCTTTGCTGTGAATTTTTTCTACTGATTGCAGAAAGCAGTTGCGTTAGATTTTCCAGAGGACACTCTGCATCATGTTTTTTTATAAAGCCCAGTATCGGCTCTTGCTGCGGTGTCAATATATCATATCGGCTCAGGAGGTTTTTCCCGGCAGCGTTTTCAAGATCGGCTGTGTCCCAGCACTTTAAAATGGAACATTCCAGAGGGCGCAGGCCGTAAATGGTACATTCGGCCTCAGGCTCTGCAAAAAAAAGGCAGGTCCATTCACTGCCCCTGCCTTTGATTTTGATTATTTCGGACTGGGCCGGTGCGGGGGTGTCGGCAAACAGAGCAAGTACCGGCTCTCCTTTTCTGATGGTAATCAGATGCTCCGGCCTGACAAGTCTGTTCTTCAGGAGTTTAAAGTCTTCATTATGCAGGGCAGGGCCGCCCTTTGAACAACAGGTGCCGCAGCGATCGCATTCTTTTTTGTTCTCAGCCATACTCATATAAAAATCCAGAAAAATGACCTATAGTTTTGTCCCGCAGTACTTGCAGAAAACAGCGTCATTATCATGCCCTTCTGCACTGCAATCCCAGCATGAGCGCGTGACCCTTTTCCGGGAAACCTGTGAAAGTTCCACAGTCACAATACCGGTAGGTACGGCAATGATGCTGTAACCGAGTATCATAATAAATGCCGCCAGTACCTGGCCGATACTGGTTTGCGGTGATATATCACCATAGCCGACCGTTGTCAGGGTGACAATGGCCCAGTAAATGGAGCGCGGGATGCTGGTAAAACCGTTTTGCGCGTCTTCAATAAGATACATCAGCGAGCCCAGGATGACCACCAGTGTCATCACAGTAAACAAAAATACGACAATTTTCCTGCTGCTGGCGCGTAATGCTCTCATCAGAAGTACAGCTTCTCCGATATACTGCACCAGCTTAAGAACCCGGAATATTCTCAGAATTCTTAATATACGCACTACAAGCAGGTATTCACTGCCGGGAATCAAAAGGCTGATATAGGTCGGGATGATAGCCAGAAGGTCGACAATGCCGAAAAAACTGGTGGCGTAAAGCAGAGGCCGTCCGACACAGATAAGTCGGAGAAAATACTCAATGCTGAAAACAATGGTAAAGAACCACTCAACTGCATTCAGAAATGTGCCATAGCGGATATTTATACTGTTGACACTGTCCAGCATGACCGCAAGAACGGATAACAGAATACTTACAATAAGAAGTATATCAAACCATTTGCCGGCAGGCGTTTCCGCCTCAAAAATCACGGCATGGAGATCATTCAGCCATTGGGAGCGATTTTCTGGAGATTTATTCATGGGGGTGATGTTTTTCAGCAGCAGCAACAACAGTTCCCTTGAGGGGAAAGCCCCCATGGTTTGAACCCGGTGCAATAATCATAAACCGTCTTATCTGTTAATGAGATCATGAACAGCCTGAGTTACCGATTCAGCGGTTA
>JAWVYE010000212.1:0-4156 GCA_033722905.1 Desulfobulbales bacterium | reverse complement strand
GTGATGAAACAGATGTCGGCTGAACCGGGTACAGGATTTTCGGCATGGGGCGCAAATTTCCTCTCTGCTGGGTGCAGGTTTATTTTCTGGTCTCCGAACTTGAGCGCCTTGCGTCCATCCGCAAAGGTCACCTGCTCCATACCAAGGACCCTGGTATAGAATGTTATTGTTCTGTCAAGGTTTTTTACGGTAATGACGAGATGATCCAGTTTCGTGACTTGCATGGCTTTCAAAGTTTTGCATGGGCAGGTAAGGCAAATGTTGCCGGAACTGTTCCGGATGGGCAGCATGAAATGTTCTGGTATTAGACATCATTGGTAATTTTTTTGCACAGTCTTTTGTAGTGTGCTTTTTCGGCATCATTACTCTGTCCGGCATTGTCTGCTTATACAGGCCGGCCCGGAACCGGTGCTCAAATGGACGTCCGCCCAAAATATTGCTTACCGGGAGCGGCAGGCTATTTCTCATCAGCAGTCAAGGCCGGGCCTGAGATAATTCCAGGACTAGGATATGAATTTTTTTAAGAAGGTAAAGCTCAGGAGATATACTGTTACCAAAGTTAAGGAAATTGCACATATTGCCAATATCAGCTGCCCGAAATCAAGCGGGAACGCCGTAATATAAAATGGAATGTTGAATTTGAAATACCTGGATATAACAATCGTGATCAATAGGCAGTATATATGTAAAGCGTAAATACCAAGTGAGAATTTTGCAAGCAGGGATACCGCTCTGGCTTTATTTTCTCCGTTTAACTGCAACAAAGAGCTCAGCACCGCCATGGCACCAAAGACAATGGATACGCGCGAATATAAACCCAAGGTGTATTTTTTGGCAAAGAACAGGTAAACGTCCTGCAGTGAAAAAACAAAATACCCCATATAGTACAACGGAATATAATGATTTATTTTTCCGGGTCTGGCGCATAACAGGAAATATGAAAGTGGCACATAGACAATAAAGTTGTCAATTCTCCAATGGGGGATGGTTTTGCCATTCAGGCTGGTGAATTCAAAATAAAGAAGTGAGACAGCAACGATGATAGCGCCAAGAGAAGAAAAAAGTTTCGGGAATTTTTTTAAGGTGAAAAATAAATACGCAAATGGAACGAGGATTAACAGAACAAAGAGATAATAAAACACCGAATCCCCCATATCGCCTATGTATGGAAGGGAAGGCCCGCCCATCATCAACAGTTGATATAACGGATAATCATTCCAGAATAGCAGGTTGCCCTTATTGGCAAAGTTTACCGCAAAATAAAAAGCGATTTGCACAACTGACCAGAATAGAAAAACTGCGCCGATGCGACGGCATCTCTTAAGGGTATAAGCAAGCGGTTGCGAATTCAGTTTCTGAAAATAAAGATACAGAGAAACCAGAACAAACATCGGTACAGCAAGCAGCGATATTTGAAAGTAAAACTGTTCAAGGAGAAATCTGAACACTTCGGCATAAATAGTTAATTTCTTTCCTTGCAGAAAATATAAAGGTCGCATGTGCCATATGACAACCAGGGAAATGGCTGACGCTTTTGCTATGTCTAGGCGAAAATCTCGACTACCGGAATTGTCCACACATGCCACCCTTTTGAAATTGTTGTTGTCCTGTAAATATATGTATGAAAGGCTTGTTTTTTTGCAGGTGAAAAAAACCATCGCCTCAAGTAGACGTTTTACACCAGCAACAATCCGCCATGGTTATACCAAATACGCCCGGCAGTATCCCGCAAAAAATAGATTTTCAGTTGTCTGCAGCTCCCTGCAGATGCACTATTGCCGTGAAAATCATTCATAAGGATGCCGACAGGCAGGCAGCCAGGCAGCCAGGATCATATGTCCTAGAGAGTGCGGCCATAGTTGAGGACCCGGTGATTGATTGTAACCCCAAGGCGGGCCTGTTTCAGTTCATGGGTTGTCTTATGAAACGGCAGATAATGCAGAAAATAATCCTGGATCTCAAATTGTATTTCAGGCAGTGTAGGGAAAATACTGGAACGGGAAACTGCAGAATTTGCCAGGATCACTTTCAGGCTCTGGCCCGCATCACCAGGTGTCAAAGTGACCGGGTGTAATTTTTGTGTGGGGCTGACGTCAGTTGTCCGGACATCATGTCTCTGGCTCAAGGTCATCTGGGTGGCGAGGCGCAGAAAATCACGGGGTCTGACCTTAAAGGCAGGAACGACAAAACAGAGCGCTTTTGCCTCCCATTCCTCTTTGACAACCAGGGGCTGGTTGGTGATGCGGATGAAATCGGCAAAAGTTTTGAGTTCCATGCCCCGGGCTGTCACCAGGAAGTTCCAGAAGGGGATGAAGAGTGCATCTTCTCTATCAGTCGGGGTCGCTTTGACCCTGACTTCTGAAAAGTTGTTTCCGCCGGCCTGCCAGGCACTGTTGCAGTTTGTGCAGAGCAGCACAACGCTGTCAGGTTTTCCTGCAAGGTTCCAGCCGCATTGGGGGCAGAGTGCTGAAAGAAAAATCGGCTGCCAGCCAGCAGTGTCAATCTCTGTGGATGCAAAAGGGGTAGAATCCACGTCAATCCGGGCAAGAGGCCTATTGACGATTCCGTCTAAAATCTCTTCGTCCTTAATCGACAGGGGCAGGTAAATTATATTGAGAGCCTCCCCTAAAAAGGTCTGGTGCAGAATTTTCACATCATGAATGGGCGTGGCTCTTGCGGCTCTCTTGAAGATATCATCCGCGTGGACTGTTTTTTTCAGAAAAGTGCCGGGTAAATCCGGAGTTGCAAAGCGCATTTTCATGGCCTGGGGGCGAAGGCCGAGAGATGCTTGCAGAAATGGCAGCTCGACACCCTTCAGGGACAAATCTGCAAGACTATGCTCAATTCTGTCAGCCAGGCAACTGTATACTGCACCCTTGAAGCGGAGGTAGGGAGCATAAATCGTATAAGGGTCCGGGTGCAGGCGCGGCAGTATGAAATGTAACGGCCCGGTATTGCATAGGAAGCTTTGTACATGGCAGAAATTACAGCGCAGGAGCCTGTCTGTCTCATCCATCTCGAGGGGGCCGCCGCATTGAGGACAGTCCTGTTCTACACGCAGGGACATGGAATTTTGTTATTCTTCGGCTGAGGTCAGCTCGCCGCACTGGTTGCAGAACCTGGCTCCCGGCATGTTTTCAGCCTGGCAGCGTTTGCAGACTATGGGCTCTGGTTTTATGTCGGCAGGTTTACCGCATTTTGAGCAGAACTTGGCATTTGGCGTCAGGTTCTTGCCACAGTTCCGGCACTGCTGCAGAACCACCTGCTGGTGGCCGCAGTGGGGGCAGAACCTGGCATCAGCAGGAAGGGCAAGTTTACAGTCAGGGCATTGAATTTCAGCAGCTTTACTGGTACCGGCAGACTGCAGTGATTGGGCAAACATGGCCGGCATCATGAAGCCGAGCCCCATGCCGAGACCGGATCCGGCATCGCCGCTCGATTCAGAGGCCTTTTCCATGGCCGCGGCCGCTTTGAGTTTAACCAGCCGGTCAAGGTCGCTGATAACACTGAGGCGGCTCTTGTCATCAATAGTTTTCTGGACCTCAGCCGGGGGAGTTATCGATGTGATATAGAGCTGGCTCAGCCCGAGACCGAAATGGCTGAAATCCTTCTGCAGTATCTGGATCAACCCTGATGATAATTCATCATAGCGGCCTGGAAGGTTGAGAATGGAATCCAGTTTCTCGCCCAGGTAATCATTGAAGCGTGATACGATAACCCGTTTGAGATATTCCTCAATCTCCTCGGTACTGAACTTGTGCATGGTACCCACCAGCGAGTTGATGAACAGGACAGGCTGGAGGACCTGGATGTTAAACATGCCGTGGGCTCGAAGCCGGATGAGCCCCAGCTCCGAATCCTTGAATGCAACAGGGTCACGGGTGCCCCATTTCAGGTTCGGGAATATTTTCATGTTGACGAAATATACCTCGGCCCGTAAAGGACTGGTCATGGCCCAGGGGATTGAAAGAATCTTGGTAAGGATAGGTATATTGGCAGTTGTGAGGGTGTGGCGTCCCGGGCCAAAGGCATCACAGGCCCTTCCCTTGTAAAAGAAAACGGCAGCCTGGCTGTCACGGACAATGAGTTGGGCTCCGAACTTGATCTCACCCGATCCCTTTTCAGGTATACGCCCCACAAGTTCCTTGCCTGTTTC
>JAWVYE010000211.1:0-4161 GCA_033722905.1 Desulfobulbales bacterium | reverse complement strand
GAGCAGACCAGCGATCATGTACCCACTCCAGTTATTATACTAAGAATTAGCTGTCAAAGTGTAAAGGCATAAAGGATTAAAGAATGAGTTGACAGGTAACAGTTGGCAGTTTGCAGTAATAAATAAAAAGAATTTTAAGACTTTTTCAACAAATGATTCTTTGTTGAAAGCAGGTTTGAACTATTTACCATGCTGCAAAATAAGGATTTTTCTTCAAGATCAAGGAGCAAGTTTTTTTAAAAGCGCAGTGAACTTAAAGTTCATGATCATTAAAAAAAAATGAAGCGACGCAGAGATGGGAGAAAAAGACTATTTTCCCCGTTCATCGATGGCCTGGTTGGCCAACCAGTCGGCGCGGCTGTTTTTCTCTCTCCGCACATGGGTAATACTGTAGGAAGCAAAGTGAGATAATCTTTGCATGGTTTCGCGGTAAAGCGGCACCAGGTTGGGGTGCTTGACCCTGTACTCTCCAAGGATCTGTTTGACGATGAGCTCCGAATCAAGGTGGACGTTTACTCTGCCGTAACCAAACTTTCCACACTCGGTCAGTCCGAGCAGCAGAGCCCGGTATTCTGCCTCGTTGTTGGTACACTGCCCCAGGTAATCTCCCGTACCGACCAGTTCATTGCCCTGTTCATCAAGTATAGCTATGCCTGCCCCGGCCTCACCGGGGTTGCCCCTGGAGGCTCCGTCGGTATATAAGTTCAATGACCTGCCTTTCAGCTTTCCCTGCCATTCCTTTGGGCTGCCGGGTTCCTGCAATAAATGGTGTGATTGCGGTGGCGGAGCACCTTTTTCTGTTACCGGGTTTATGATGGCTGATGTTTCCTGCAGAGTCTTGCGCACCTGTTCAGGGGAAAGATCATTAAAATACTCCTGCAGTATCTGGTCAGGAATTTTTTCCGCGAGGACCCCAAGTATATAGGCGGCCTGTTTTTTTCTGTCGGAAAATGACTTCAGCGATTTCACTCCTTGTCACTCTCAGGCTGATAAAAAAGGATGCGCTGGCAGGTGGGACAGTTGAGAATCCTGTCTCCCTTCAGTATATCATTTAAATGCTGCGGCGGGATACTCATGAAACATCCCTGGCAAACACCATTCACAACACCAACAACGGCCTTGCCGTTTCTCCTGATCCGGAGCATGTCATACTTTTTCAGGGCCGGATTTTTGATATCTTTCGCCATTTTCTCCCGCTTGACAAGGATCTTCGTCTTCTGGTCTTCAATTTCCTTGGCGTGTTTCTTGACTTTCTTCCTTGTTGAAGCCAGGGCCTTGGTCTCTTCGCCGATCAGGCTTTCCTCTTCGGCCATGATTTTGGTATTGGCTTCAGAAGTTTCCATTATCCTGACAATTTCTTCTTCTTTCTCTTTAACGCTCTTTTTGCCGTCCTCGATCTCTTTGAGCAGACTCTGATACTCCCTGTTTGTCTGGACCTGCATCATCTTTGCCTGCCGCTCTTTGATGCGGTTCATCTCATCGGAAAGTTCAGCTTCAAGTTCCCGGCGCTGCGTATCTGCCGCTTCAATCTTTTCCTTCAGTTCCTCAACTGAGGCCTGGCGCTCATTAAAAACTTCTTCTCTTTCAGAAAACTCTGCCTGTTCAGCATTAATTTCTGCATCGAGCTTGGCAATTTCCAGATCAATTATCTGCAGTTCTGTCAACTGCTTGATTACTTCATTCAATGGGTTTCTCCTTCATTGGTAGCGTCAATTAATGACTCTTTGTTTATTATTATGAATGCAAGGTTATCTTTTTTCATGATCCCGGCTGATGATATGTAAAAGGGCTCTGCTGGGTCTCTGTCTGTTTAACTGGTACCGTTATATTTTTTTCTGCAAACACATCCTTTAAAACTTCTACGAGAGTCCCAACCACAGGATTTTCCGTAGAAAAATGGCCTCCATCAATGACGCAGAAACCGACGGCCTCAGCCCACCTGGCAGTACTGTGTTTTACTTCTCCAGTAATATAGACCTGGGCGCCTCCCGATTGTGCGGTTTCCGCCAAATCAGAGCCGCTGCCGCCGCAAACTGCCACAGTGGTAATTTCTCCGGGTAACTTTCCTGCTATGCGCAGGACAGGCAAATGTAACAGGGCGCACAAGCGCTCTATAAATACTTTGGAACTTAACGGCTCGGCAAGATCGCCGATACGTCCGAATCCTATAATTGCTGAGGCATCAGGATTGCTGCCCGCCGGCACAAGCGGCCTGGAATTCTCCATGCCAAGACTGCCGGCCAATACATCACTGACACCCCCGGCCGCTTGATCCAGGTTGGTATGGCAGCCGATAACAGCTATATCATTATCCAGCGCCTGGCGTAAGAACCTGCCCAGAGGCTGGTCTGTATATATTGCTTTAAGGGGGTGAAAAATCAGGGGATGGTGGGTGATAACACAGTCTGCACCAATATCCAGGGCTTCCTGGAGAACTTCCTCGGTTGGATCGAGGGCAATGAGGATGCCTCTAATGGGCTTATTCAGTTCACCCAGCATCAATCCCACATTATCCCATTGTTCTGCCAGGCTGAAAGCTGCTATCTCATCAAGAGTTCCAAGTAAGTCTTTTACTGTCAATGTAGTCATCTGATAATGAAAACCAGCTGCCGTATACCATAAAGAAAAAAGGTACACCTCTTGTTCAGGTGCACCTTTTCATATTATCCTCAGGCTTTCTGCGGCTGCTCCCGGTTGAGTGAACCTCCAGGGCCACTCTTTCAGGCGGCTGAATATGAACACCGCAATTTTATAATTAATTATCTGCCATTTCATTTTGTCATACTGCAATAGATTCTAATGCTGCGTTGTAGAGCCGGCCAGACAATGCATACAGCTATTATTCTTTATGATACCAATTAGATGGGGAAGCATAGCTGGTGGGCCTACCTGGACTCGAACCAGGGACCGACCGGTTATGAGCCGGTGGCTCTAGCCAACTGAGCTATAGGCCCATCCCAAAAAACAGAATTTGTTTTTTTACCCCAGGGAGTTTTATTTGTCAACTGCTAAATAATTAAACATTGCCTGCATCAGGCAGCAAGGCCTGGACAGGCAATGTGCCCATTCTTAGGCAGTATCAGCCTCTGGTGCTTAATTGGAATTTTTTGATCATGCGTCGAAACGGGAAAGATTTTGCTGCTGCCCGTCGCTACTGCTGATAAGCAGTTTCCCTTGACCGTTTCCATGCTTTCATATTAGTTTTGCACTGTTTCAGAACAAAACTTTACTAAACCTTAAAGGAAAATACCCTAAACAGCTGGTATCAGACTTGATCTACAACAATCTCCTCTACCTCATCACGGTCATCATCATATTCACCACCGGCACTGTGCCCGGTGAACCCCAAATCCCTGTGGGGGCAGCCTTCTTAATTTTCATAATCAAAGGCGGTGTTTACCATTTTCTGGTGCACCGTGCCCATGCCCGCAACCGTGTTACAAACGATAAGCAGTACTTTGCCACTGAGCAGAGATTTTCAATTCTGGCAATATTCATTTTTGCAATTGATGTCTACATGCTTGATGTCAAGTACTATCTCTCCTTTCTATCCCTCAATGGCAACCTGCCTGCTCTCTTGAGCCTTGGAGGCCTATCCCTGTTTTTTTTCTATCTTGCCCTCCTGTGGCTGGCAGCCCGAAAAAATTACGGTGAGATTTTCGGCCGCCATTACTCTGCCGAAAAATTTATCATCAACAACATTAAGCTAAATCTCCCCATAGTGCTGCCCTGGCTCATTATAAATTTCATTGCCGATTTTCTTAAAATTCTGCCTTTTCGCATGTCGCAGATTCTTGCCGCATCAGAATGGGGTGAAAGCATCATTTTTCTGCTTTTCTTTATCCTGCTTGCCGTCATTTTCCCTGTGCTCATAAAAAGCCTCTGGAACTGCCGGCCAATGCCCGCCGGGCCTGCCCGGACGCACATGGAACAGTTTTGCCGGCAGCAAAATTTTGAGTATTCAGATATCATGCTCTGGCCTTTATATGAGGGCAGGATGCTGACAGCAGGTGTCATGGGCGTGGTCAAAAAATACAGGTACATTCTCATCACACCGTCTTTACTGGAGGCCCTTTCGCCTTATGAAATTGAGGCTGTTCTGGCCCATGAGATAGGCCATGTAAAAAAATACCATCTTCAGCTGTACCTTGTACTGTTCCT
>JAWVYE010000210.1:0-4163 GCA_033722905.1 Desulfobulbales bacterium | reverse complement strand
GCAAATTTATATGAACCCGGAAAGCAGCAAAGGCTTAGACCATTTGCAAAACAGCCTTAACCAGATTTTCAGCACCTGCACCTATCTGGTCCACCCGGGCCTCCAGCATATAGCACGGGGTGGTTACGACCTTTTTCTCACGGTCAATAACAATTTCTCCATGGGTGGTTTTTGCGTGTTTGGCTCCCATTTGAATAATTGCCGCTTCTGTGGCAGCATCTGAACCGATGGTAACCTCTACCTCCCCCAGGATCCTGGCAATAATTGCCGGGGCAATGCAAAGCGCGCCGATGGGCTTGCCCTGGGCTGCTGTCTCCCGTACAGCTCTTTCTAAATCTTTATTAACATGGCAGTGCGGGCCGTCAAAGGCAAAAGTTGACAGGTTTTTGGCAACCCCCAGGCCGCCGGGGATGATAAGGGCCGCGAAGTCATCTGCATTATACTCTGCCAGATCCTTTATATTGCCCCTGGCTATGCGGGCAGCCTCCACCATGACATTACGCTCTTCTGCCATTTCCCGGCCGCTGATAAAGTTCAATACATGGTGCTGGGGGATATCGGGGGCAAAGCACTGAAAATCAGCACCATGTTTATGGATTGCCCAGAGTGTCATCACCGACTCATGGATTTCGGCGCCGTCCTTGTTGCCGCATCCTGAGAGGATTACGGCAATATTTACCTTATGGCCCATTTTTTTCTCCTTTTTTTCAGGCAATGCAAAAACCGAAATTATCGGGAAGCAAATCAGTTCAGCCAGCCGTTACCACAGCAACTGTTATCACTTTAACCCCAAATTCGACTTACTCTTTACTGTCGGGGGTCTCCAGGCAATAGACTCCGGCTAATTGCCGATACCGCTCCCGGCAGTCAAGGCCGTAGCCCACCAGAAAGCCCTCCCTGACCTCAAAACCCGTATAGTCGATCTTTATCCCGACCCGCCGCCTTTCTTTTTTGTCAATCAGGGCGCAGGTGCGGACCGATCCGGCACCCCGCTCTATAAAGTAATTCAGCAGGCAGGAAAGGGTCAGGCCGGTATCAACTATGTCTTCAACAACCAGGATATTCCTGTCCCTGATGTCCAGTGCAACCTCCTTTAAAATAGTCACTTCACCAGAGGAGGAGGTGGACATGCCGTAGCTCGCCGCCCTGATAAAGTCTATCTGCAAATCCAGCCTGATTGCCCGCACCAGGTCCGCCATGAACATGAAGGAACCGTTCAGAACGCCGATAACCAGTAAATCCCTGCCTGAATAATCACGGGTCAGGACACCACCCAGTTCCCGCACCCGGCCGGCAATTTCTTCTTGGGAAAAAATCAGTCTCTTGTCTGGCATTTGCATGGCATGATTATTTTTGTAATTTTATCCAAAGACGTAGTTTTCTTTTCGATGTATCGCAATATTTTTATTATATGCAATACATAATTACTATTCAAAACAGCAAGGTTTTTATGGATTCACTGCCGACAAACACTCTTTTTGTAACCGGAACCGACACATCTGTCGGTAAAACCTATGTCTGCGCCAGACTCCTTGAGTTTCTCAAAAAAAAGGGGGTTGAGGCCGGCTACCAGAAATGGGTTGCCACCGGTGCCGAGTCAGGGCTGCCCGATGATCTTGAAGTCTGCCTGGCTGCAGTGGGCCTGTCTCCATCACCGGAAAGTATTGCCCACCAAATCCCCTATAGTTTCAAATATCCGGCCTCGCCGCACCTGGCAGCGGCGATGGAGGACAGGGAGGTGGAAGCGCAGGTAATTATTGAAAAATACCGAACCCTTGCCGCCAAACTTCAGTGGCTTATCGTGGAAGGAGTCGGGGGCTTGCTGGTGCCGCTGCGGCGGGATCTGCTCCTGGCTGACCTGCTGGAACAGCTGCAGCCTAAGACCCTGGTTGTGGCAAGAAGCGGCCTCGGCACCCTGAACCATACCCTGCTCTCCCTTGAGGCCCTGCGCAACAGGCAAATTCCTCTTCTGGGTGTTGTTTTTTCCGATGCCGAAGAACAGGAGGACGAAACACTTGTCCGGGACAATATGCAAACTATAGAAGATACAGGGCGGGCAAGGGTGTTGGGCAGGCTGCGCCGGATGCATAGTGCAGCTGATGCCAAACAAAACTTTACGCCGATCGGAGAGGCAATTTTGGACCAGCTGCTCAAATCCTGATAACAAAAAAATGCCCTTTTACAATTTATAGGTAGAACTACTTATTTTTTTATGATATGTTTTTCGCCTGTCGTATTGACAAAGGCCGGCCTTTTATGTAATTTCGACAGGTCGTATTTCCTGGTTTTGTTGAAATATACACATAGGGTTCAGGCTCTAAATATATTATATTACTTTAAAAAAGAGGTTTCTTATGTCCGTAACGACCAAGGAAATCACCCCTGCCTTTAATTCTGAAGTGACAAAATCAGAGGGGGGAAAACATCTCAACCGCTGTTTTTCCTGCGGTGCCTGCAGCGGTATCTGTCCCGTGAGCCAGGCAATCACCGATTTTGATCCGCGCAAACTTATTCATATGGTGCGCATGGGGCTGAAGGACAGGCTGCTGAAATCTGACCTGCTCTGGTACTGCTCCCAGTGCAAGAGCTGTGTTTTTGTCTGCCCCCAGGACGTCCGTTTTGCCGAGATCGTCCAGTCTCTCTGGGACATGGCGTATGAGCAGGGCTATATAACCGACCAGGATATCCTTGACAAGGGCAAAGCGGCCTGGGTTGAGCGTGACAAATGTGTATCATGCCTTACCTGTGTGCGCGTCTGCCCCTGGGAGATCCCCAAGATAGATAAAGAGGGGGTTGCGGGCATTGATATCAGGGATTGCAAGGCCTGCGGCATTTGCGTTGCCGAGTGCCCGGCCCAGGCCATTATGCTTAATCAATCCAAGGATGAAGTTCTGATCGCTGCCTGTGGCAGTAAATAATACCACCTTTTTGGCTGGAGTGTTCCATGAGCGATTTTATACCTACCATAAGAGCATTTTGTTGTCATTACACCTCGCAGCAGACCTGTGCCGAAGGAACTGAAGGTCTCAAGCAGGATGGCTTCCCCGAAAGTGTTTCCCTGTTCCGGGTACCCTGCACAGGAAAAATTCAGGTCAGCGCGCTTCTGCAGGCTTTTGAAGATGGAGCTGATGCCGTGTATGTTGTCGGGTGCCCGGCTGACAGCTGTCATAATGTTAAAGGCAGCCAGCGGGCGGCTAAAAGGGTTTTGGCTGTAAAACAGGCCCTGAGTGAGCTGGACGTAGAACCCGAGCGTATTGAAATGTTCCACCTGGAAAGGGGGTTTCACCCGGAGTTTGTGACAGTTGCCCGGGAGATGGATAAAAAAATTCAAAAATTAGGGCCGAGCCCGCTCAAAGGAGAAGCAGCATGATAATTGCCGAGCGCAAGCCTCTTTCAGAGATAGTTGCAATGACCAGGGATCATAAAAAAATCCTGGTCCTGGGATGCCGTGGCTGTGTAACAGTCTGTTCCGCCGGCGGTGAAAGGGAAGTTGAACTGCTTGCCTCACTCATCCGTCTTGGCGCCAAAAAAGACGGCCGCAAGATTGAGGTCCAGGAAGGAACCCTCGTGCGCCAGTGTGACAAGGAGTATGTTGACGGCCTCGATGACTGGAAAGGCAAGTATGATGCCATCGTATCCATGGCCTGCGGCGTCGGTGTGAATTTCATCGCCAACCTGCGCCCGACCACCATGGTATACCCCGCAGTCAATACAACTTTCTATGGCGGCTCGGCTGACCAGGGCGTCTGGACCGAGCAGTGTGCCGGTTGCGGCAACTGTGTCCTGCACCTGACAGGCGGCCTGTGCCCGGTGGCCAGGTGTGCCAAGAGCCTTATGAACGGACCCTGCGGTGGCTCCCAGAACGCCAAATGCGAGATCCATCCAGAGGTTGACTGCGTCTGGCAGTTGATCCATGACAGGCTTGAACGTCTTGACCGTAAAGAACAGATGCTTGAGGTAGCGCCGATCAGGGACTGGAGACCCGCCGGTCATGGTGGTCCGCGCAAAACAACGCGCGATGACCTCAGCGTTTAACCAGTGCCCGTGTCATGCCACCGGTTATAGCCATTATCGGCAAAAAAAACTGCGGCAAGACCACTCTCATTGAAAAACTAATCCCCGAATTTATCGGTCTGGGCTACCGGGTCGGCACCATCAAGCAT
>JAWVYE010000209.1:0-4165 GCA_033722905.1 Desulfobulbales bacterium | reverse complement strand
TTAACCAGAAATGCACCATGAGGTTCGTATCCTGAGCCACTGACATGAAACATGTTGTCAGACGTGACGATAGTCTGTACCGTCATCTCATTGCGTGTCAAAGTGCCTGTTTTATCAGAGCAGATTACCGTCACTGAACCCAGGGTTTCTACTGCCGGCAAACGCCTGATGATGGCATTCCGTTTAGCCATACGCTGGACACCAATTGCCAGCGTTATCGTGATAATTGCAGGCAGGCCCTCAGGTATGGCGGCAACGGCAAGACCGACAGCAGCAAGAAACATCTCACTGGCAGCATAATTTCTGACCAGGATTCCAAATGTAAAAGTGGCTGCAGCCATAAAAACTATAGCCACTGTGAGAAGGTGCCCGAAATCCGCCATCTGCTGCAGCAATCGTGTTGTCAGGGGCTGTACCTTGGCCAGGAGCTGATTGATCCTGCCGATCTCAGTATTATCACCGGTGCCCACAACTAAACCGGTGCCCTGACCATACGTGACGAGTGTGCCGGAATAGGCCATGCATTTTCTGTCACCGATGGCAACGGTTTCCTTTACAGTCATTGTTGACTTGCTGACGGGTACAGATTCTCCGGTAAGGGCTGCTTCGTCAATTCGCAGGTCTTTGAGTTTGAAAAGCCGTAAATCCGCCGGTACCTTATCCCCGGATTGAATAAAAACAATATCTCCCGGGACAACCTGTTCAGCAGGCAAGGTGACACGTCTGCCATCCCTCAGCACCTGTGCCTGGCTCGACAGCATTGTGCGGATAGCCTCGAGGGCCTTTTCGGCCTTTCCCTCCTGGATGAAGCCAATGACGGCATTTATCAAAACAACACCTATTATGACACCAGCATCTACCCAATGGCCAAGGAAGGCTGTTATGATACCTGCTGCCAGCAAGACATATATGAGGACATTTTGAAATTGCGCTATGAATCGGGTTAACGGACTCCGTTTTTGGGGAGGACTTAATTTGTTAGGCCCATATTGTTTAAAGCGTTCCTGGGCCTCCTCCACCTTCAGACCGTTTGCGCTGCTGGACATTTGCGATAGAGCGACCTCGGCTTCCAGGGAATGCCAAAAGATTGATGAATCTTTCATCAGTTGTTCTCCTGTTATTGTGCTCTCAATTTTATTAATTATATCATATAAGTTTTATCTTATAATGAAATTTAATATAATCGGGTGTAATCCTTGCGGCATAAATTAACATGTGAAGCACTAAATAGTCTAAAAAATCAGGGAGATATGAATATGCTGGTCGGGCTGGGTATAGGGTTTTGCGCACCCCAATCTACAATGTTTGCCGGAATGAAGCCTGCTTTTTCAGTATCAGTAAACCGCGACTTGAAATTGAAGGGAAAACAATAATAAACATGCACTTAAAATAATAAAGCTGCGTGAAGATGCCAATTTTCTCCTGACAACCGTATTGTGGGGAAATTGCTGCGAGGGATCGTCCGGCATGAAGGACCAGCATTGAGAAAGATACAATATGCCGGCAAGTAGAAAAGTTTTACACGCTTTATAACAAATGGAACATTATGAAATTCACTGAGATCATTTCACTGTCAGGGTATGCTGTCGAGGCGATTGGCGTACTGGTAATCATTGTCGGGTCCTGCATATCTTCTTATGCGTTTATCCTGTCGTACAGAAAATTATCTGAAGGAGAGGCATACCGGACTTACAGAAGGCAGCTCGGAAGATCAATCATTCTGGGGTTGGAATTTCTAATTGCCGGCGACATCATACGGACTGTTGTCGTAGCAGATACTTTCACGAATGTAGCGGTTCTGGGACTTATAATTTTGATACGTACTTTCCTTGGCATTACTCTTCATTTGGAGGTAGAGGGCCGATGGCCCTGGGAAAAAGAAAAACTGGATACTAACTAAGTCTTTGATTTTCAAAAAAGATGAATTCACTTCAAGGCATACAGCAAGTATTAATTTTTCTCCTAGTACCTGCTGCAAGGATGGTAATTCATGCCCTTTCCTGTATGGCTATATCAATGGGGATTTTGCTTGCAAGGGCCAGGTTGGAGGTTGTTTCCGAACTCAGGGTATAGCCTTTTTGAATCAGTGCCTTCAGGCATCTGTCCATAACGTCTGACTTTATTTGCAGAAAACTGCTTCCTTTTTTAAATACATCAAGCCAGAAGAAAACCTCGAGCTGGACATACTGGGCAGAAAATTCGGCAATATAAACACCCGGAGGGGGATCAGCCAAAACTCCTTCAACATCTTTTGTAACGTCAAGCAGCAGCTTGACAGCCACCATGGCATCATCGCCATAGTCTATGCCAACCACAAAAGAAGGGCGCCTTAAGCCATCTTTGGTGTAATTGACAAGGGGCTGATTGAATATCTGGGAACTTGGTATAAAAATATCGCGGCCATCAGCGGTCCTGATATGGGTGCTTCGTAACTCCACCGCCTTCACCACCCCCATGAAATCCGCCGACTTTATCGTATCACCAATATTAAACGGCCGGCTGAAGGCCAGGAAAAAACCTGCCAGAAAATTTTCACCGATTTCACGAAAGGCAAAACCAAGGACCACGGCTGTAATACCCCCTCCGGCCAGCAGCGATGCCGCAACTTTTTCAAGGCCCAGGATATTGAGGCCTATGATCAGCCCAAAAATTATAAACAGCCAGGTAATTGCATTGAGAAAAAAACTTTTGTGAACTTTTGATAAGCTGCTTTTGGCCAAAAGAAACACGACAGCTTTTCCTGCTCTGCGGCCAAGCCATACAGCAGTGATTAAAACAAACAGGGCTATAAGTAATTTAGGCGTATAATAAAGGATCTGCTGAAATTCCTTGATAAACAGATCGCGCAAAATTTCCATGCTGAAGCCTCATCAATCCATGTACTGCCTGCGCAGCTCTTGTTCTGCAATTATTACGTTTTGGAACAGGGCCACGGATGAAAAAAATTACAGGGGGAATGTCTCAAGCACCTTTTTTATGCCGTAGCGGCCAAGTTCTTCTGCTGTTAACCACCTGGCCCCCTGCTGGAAAAACTCTGTTACCTTGAAAAGATTATCTGAAAGAGACTGCTGGGTTTTGCTGAATTTTTCCCGCCATATCCTTTTTTCTGCGGCGACATCTACCAGGAAAGCAGAAAAAGACACCGTGGCAGGTTCAGATGCAGCAAGCTTTGAACCAACTCTGTCCTTATAGTCCCACACAATACCGACAACCACATAATCAGCATTTAAAGCTTTGCCCAGCCGAACGGCGACAGATAAGGTTGTATCACTCATGTTGTCTATGGTTATATTCTTAAACTCACTTGTAACAGCAGCCTGCGGAACCAGTTTTTGCGCCAATTTTTTCTGAAGCGTTTCGTTCATCAGACTGGCAAGAACCTTTTCACCTGTCCGATACATGTCGTCCTCTGCCACGGTGATCTGAGCAAGCATCAGCTGCAATGGGGGACGGCCCTTGACAATTTCGTCACTGTAGTCGCCGGTAAAAAAAGGCATCACAGCAACTGTACCATCTTTAAGCACAGTGTTTTTTTGTGTATCCGAGGCAGACACATTGATTGTTATCTGCAACAGAAAAGAAGCCGCCAAAAGGACAATCAATAAAATGTGTTTAGTAACTGTTGCCACGATAACCTCCTGTAAAAACAGGTTTTATGGCTCAAAGCCATTTTTTTTTCTTAAAATACCAGATCTGGAAAATAACCACTACAATAAGCAGTATGATAAAAACGACAAAGCCAAGATTGCTTTCAGCCCCCGGAATGCCTCCAACATTGATGCCAAGCAGGCCGGTCAGAAATCCGAGGGGAAGAAAGATGGCGGCAACAATGGACAGCAGGTACATCTTATTGTTCATTTGCTCGGAAAGCCGGTTGACCAGCTCCTCCTGGGTGACGGCCGCACGGTCACGGGCCTCGTCAAGGTCTTCCAGGTAGCGGGCCAGCTGGTCCGACACCTCACGCAGCCTGATCCTGGCAGCATCGTCCAGCCAGGAAATTTTTTCGGTGAGCAGGCGTGAGAGTGCTTCCCGCTGGGGTGCAAGATACCGCCTGAGACTGATTGCCTGCCTGCGCAGGTCTGCCAGCTGTGAACGGAGCTGGCGGCTTTCAGCTGTCAGCACCTGGTCTTCCAGGTCGGCAACCTGGTCTTCCAGGTCATCAATA
>JAWVYE010000208.1:0-4175 GCA_033722905.1 Desulfobulbales bacterium | reverse complement strand
ACCAAGCGGCCGGGCCGGTGAGAAGGCTAAACTTGGGCCCTGCGTACGCCGGTGCATCCAGGCCTTCAATCCGTCCCTGGCCGATTCGGGGGCCGATGAATTCATGGCCGCGGACTTCCGGGCCAAGGAATGTGTGCTCCAGTGCAAAGAAAATATTTTTCAGGGGGAATGCAATTTAACGGCTGACAACTGCTGCCATCCTGAGCATCTTGATACAGACCCCGACTGTCAGGTAAATCCGCCGGAACCACCCGGCGGCGATAACCTGCCCCCTGATCCCGGCGAAGCCGGCAAGGCCACGCTTGCTGGAATTGATTCTGATGGGGACGGTATCCGCGATGACATCCAGCGGTATATTGCCCTGAACTATCCGGATTCCGCAAAGACCAGGGCGGCGTTGCAGCAATATACTCTTGCCCTGGACAAGGCACTTATGCACAGCCCGGATGAGACAAGTGCGCTCAACAATACTGAAATTATGCACCGGGCAAGTGAATGTCTGTGGTACATCCATTCTGTGCAAGCCATAAAAATGTCGGATTTATTAATTGCCGAGTATCTGAATACTGTGGATAGAAGCAGGGCCTACCTTGATTATAACGATAAGCTGGGCGGCCATGTTTTCGGCAGTAAGGATTTTGCTGAATACAGGTCATCCTGCACCTTTGACCCTGACCTAATGGAGGATTGAAAATGAGATATATTAGTTACACACTTTTACTGTTCCTGTTAGGTGGAATGGCGCTGCCCGGAGCTGCGGCCGCCTCAATCTGCAGTACCAAGGAAACAGTGGTCTTTTTCGGCAACGGTATAAAAACTCCTGAACAGAAAGCCTACGAATCAATGGATTTACTCAAAAGGCAACTGGAAGAAGTTTTGCCGACTGAAGAATACAAATTGCTTGATTTCAAACTTTCGTATAATGAAACCGGGGGTGCTATCCGGGACCTGTTTGAAGCAACCATTCAGAGCCTTACCCTTAATACCAGCAGATTCTGGCGTATTATCTGGTTGCATGAATTCATGCCTGACTGGTTTGCCGACAAGTTAGTCCTGCTGGCAACTGCACTTGATAAAAGTGCCCTGGTGACTAATGACAGCCTGAAAGACCATGTCAATACCTATGCAACGATAATTGCCGAAGGCAAAAAGGTGCTCCTGGTGGCCCACTCCCAGGGAAATTTTTTCGGTAACCAGGCATACCGGCTGCTGGACAGCGGCGAGCGCCAGAGCTTTGCCATGGTCTCTGTGGCAAACCCGGACAGTAATGTCCTTGGCATGAATACCCCGGATGCCCCTTACACGACCCTGACTGACGACAAGATCATTCAGGCGATAATTGCTGCCAATGTTTTGTTGCCTTCGAAACCCATGGCTCCAAACACAGTTAACCTGCATGAATCAGATGATCCCCTGCAGCATAATTTCGTCCATACCTATATGGTTGAGGGGAGCAACAGCAATGTGGGCGTTCTTGCCGACATCATATTCGCCCTTGATTCTCTGGCCGCCCCGACTCCCATAGTTCAAACTGGGGTCATAACTGTCTCCCTCACCTGGGGATCGGAACCTGATATGGATCTGCACGTATACGAACCAAACGGTGTGCATGTTTTCTGGGACAATCTTGTTGGCTATTCCGGTTTTCTTGACCGCGATGATATTTCAGCTTTTGGACCGGAACACTATACTGTTTCCTCCTGTGAAACTCTCCAGTATGGGGTTTATCAAATAGCCCTGGATTACTATAAAGGTGATGGTCCCGAGCGGGGAACGTTACAGATTGAAGCAGGTTTGCTTTCACGGACCTTTGAAGTCGCCATGGGCTCGGAAGAATATGGAAGTCCCGTTAATCCCGTTCCTGTAGCAAGCATAGTGGTGAGCAGTGAGGAAAATGGCGGCTACGAATTTAACATTCATTAATCAATGAAAAAAACCTTAACCCGAAACCTCTCAGCATGTTCTTAATGCTGAGAGGTATATTCTGCCGGTGAATACAACTGTTATCTAAAGGTTGGCTTTTTTTCTCGTCTTGTCTTATAATTTATCCCATTGCTTTTTGTTGCAAAAATTAAGCAATGGCAGCCATGCTACTTTCATTTTTCAGCCGATGCAGATCATCAATCCACACCCGATAATTTTATGCAAATGAATTTTTGAAATGACCGGTCCCAGCAATAACAATCAGACACCAGCTGCTCGACATTCTTTGCTCCCCCTCTGGAAAAACTGGCTGCATTATTGTCTCGCTGCACTTGCTGCAATTTTTATTGCTGAATTATTATTAATGATTGTGCTGTCATTTCTTCCGCCAATGCCTGTCATTGCCAAGGCTCTGCTTGATGCACTGCTTCTTGTTGTTATTATCTTTCTTATATTCTGGCCGAAACTGAAGAAAGAAATAGCATTGCAAAACAACATGTTAGCTGAAGCACAACAGACACTGCGCAAAAGCGAGGAGCGCTACCGAGCTCTGGTAGAATCAACAGAGGACTCAATTTACCTCGTTAACAGAGAGTACTGCTATGTCTTCATGAATCAAAACCACCTGGCAAGGCTCGGGTGCTCAGCAGAAGAGTTTCTTGGACGGCCGTACAGCGATTTTCATTCAAAAGAGGAGACAGAAAGGTTCAAAATTTCCATTGATAAGGTTTTTGCCACCGGCAAGTCAATTCAACAGGAGCACCAGAGTGTGCGCGACGGCCGTTACTTTTTGCGGACACTGAGCCCCGTGCTGGATAAAGACGGAGTCATTCAATCCGTATCGGTAATCTCGAAAAAGATAACCGGCCTGAAGAAAATGGAGGCGGAGCTGCGCAAGCTTTCGATTACCGATGAGTTGACAGGTCTCTATAACCGGCGCGGTTTTGTGACCTTTGGTGAGCAGCAGATTAAGCTCGCAGACCGCTTAAAGCGGGAACTGCTGCTCATTACTGCAGACCTGGATGACCTGAAAAGTATCAACGATACTTTCGGGCATCAGGAGGGGGACCAGGCCCTTGCGGTTGTGGCCACCATACTTATGGACACCTTCCGTTCTTCTGATATAATTGCCCGCATCGGCGGCGATGAGTTTGTAGCGCTGCAGATGAAGAATCCTGAAAATTTTTTGACGATCAGTTCCGACCGGCTGCAGGAGACCATCAGAAACCATAATGCAAAATCCCAGAAACCATATAAAATCTCCCTGAGCCTCGGCAGTGTTGTCTATAGCCCTGAACAACCTGCATCTCTTGAAAAGCTCCTTGCCGAGGCGGATGCCAAAATGTATGAACAAAAGAAACTGAAAAACTCCAGCAACCACGCCTGAAACATCCCGCCAGCTTTTCCTGACAAACATATTGCACCAAAAAACATAAATTTTGGTTGCAACCGTTTTCTGTTTGTTAAAAATGAATTCCAGTTTACAGTATAGTGCGTTATAAAACCTTGAAAGTTAATTTGAACAATCAAGGAGGTATGCCATGACCATTCTTTTACGCACTGCTGTCCTGATTCTGTTCATCTGTTGTGTTTTTAATCCTGCTTTGCCTGGTCTGGCAGCAGAGGGGAGCAGGTACGGACAATGGCAGACAGCGGAAAATCAGCTGGAAAAGATGATAAAAGAACTTGATCAGATTATTGCGGCAGGGATCAAGGCCAAGGCCGCCCATCCTGACTTTCTCAAGGATCTGCAAAATACCCTTGACCTATACAGGATTCCCAAAAAAACTGTTTTGTTCTCAGACGATTTTGCCGATAACGACTTCAGCAGCAATCCTGTCTGGCAGATACGACAAGGGGAGTACATCATTGACCGTTATGGAAGCCTTTATTCATCAGTTGCCATCAAAAAGCCCCCACCGCCCAAAGAAGAAGGCACTGAAGAAGACTCCGGCGGCGACCGGGGTATACGGGTTTTGCTCGGTGTCCTAAACGAGCTGGCCAAGGATGATATGGAAAATCAGGCAGGCACTGAAACTCCTCTTGATCAGGCAGTTATTTCAAGCAATGCCCATATCCCCAACAGTTTCATCCTAGAGTATACGTTCAGATCAACATCCAACTGGGGAAAAACCAGCATAGGGGTTTTCCAGGGTGACGAGCTGAAATCTGGCTACCACCTCATTTATCAGGCCTTGCCCGGCCAGGACCGCCCCATGCAGCTTATCCGCTATCGTTACGCAAAACCATTT
>JAWVYE010000207.1:0-4195 GCA_033722905.1 Desulfobulbales bacterium | reverse complement strand
CCTGCGATGATCCGCTCTATCCTTTTTTATTGAAGAATATCCATGACCCGCCGTTAGTGCTTTATGTGCTGGGAGACCCGGAATTACTCACTGGCAGGGGGGTGGCCATTGTGGGCTCGCGGGCGGCTACCCACTATGGCAGGAGCATCGCCGAAAAGATGGCGGCCGGTCTTTCCCGGCAGGGCTTGACCATCATAAGCGGTATGGCTCTGGGCATTGATACTGCCGCCCATGCCGGCACATTGGCAGCCCAGGGAAAGACCATTGCCGTGTTGGGGTGCGGCCTGGATATTATCTATCCTCCTAGCAACCGGAAACTCTACAGGGACATCGCTTCTTCAGGAGCAGTGGTCAGTGAATACCCCCTGGGCACCATACCGGATAATTTCCGTTTTCCGGCCCGCAACAGGATTATCAGCGGTCTGTCTCTCGGGGTTGTGGTGGTGGAGGCAGCAAAACGTTCCGGCTCTTTGATTACCGCCAGCCATGCCCTGGAGCAGGGCCGCGAGGTTTTTGCCGTCCCCGGCAGAATTGACTCTGCCAAAAGCGCCGGGGCCCATAGCCTTTTGCAGCAGGGTGCGAAACTGGTTCACAGCGTTAATGACATAGTTGAGGAGTTTTGCTGCGCCGGTTCCCCTGAAAATCATGATGATAAAGGTGATGATCCTGTCGAGCCGGACTTTCATGACCAATTGAATGATGAAGAAGCAGTGCTTTTTACCTGCCTTGACGTGTATCCTATGACAATCGATGAAATTGTCAGGCAGAGCGGCTATACACCTCAGAAGACAAATGAACTTTTGCTGCTGCTGGAAATTAAGGGAATGGTGCAAACGCTGCCCGGTAACCGCTATCAGAGAAATTCAAGCCAGGCAAAGTAGATATAACCGATGCCTCAGAACGTCAATTCAGCAGTGCAGTATCGCGCCAATGTCATTATCCAGACCGGGCTGGGGTCCTGGGAGTGACGCGGATCAATAATTAGTTGCAGACTGCGTTCAAACAGTGGGGCTCCTGCTGCAAAGATAATTAGCCGCCAAATCGGTGAATATCTTTTAGTGCCGGGAAAAAATGCTGAATAATAACAGTATCTGGGACTATTTCATGAGGTAGAAGCCCAGAGTCCTGTCAGAGTATCCGGCTTCCTCGGTGAACTCGCAGCCTATGTAGTTGTCCTGTATTGTCCGGACAGTGACTTCTTTTTCCACTATTTCCGGCGGCACCTTGTCAAGGGTGAACTTGACCTTGAGCGTGTCACCGACCTGGACTCGCACCCGGTTCAAAGTAGTGAAACCGAGGCCGCCCATGGAAAGGTTCTTGATGCGGCAGTTAATTGGTACAGTGGGAATATTGCCGGCTTGAGCCGAGCCCACTTCCAATTCTTCAGTGGTATAGTATCCACCAATGGAGACATCCTTGCGGTAATATTTCCTGAAATTGAGATTAACACCATAGTTGACGCCACAGGGGCAGTTAACTGTCAGGAAATGTTTGCGGCCGGCATATTTTTCAACGGATATTTCGCGAACCAACAGACAGTCGGGACAGCTCAAAGTTATCTTATTGTCTTTCCTGACATTGAGATTCTGAACAGGTATCTCTTTTATCTCCGCTTTCGCCGCAGAGGGTTCATGGAAATATTTTTTTACAATATTTCCTTGGATGTCAAACTTGCATACAAACAAGGCAGGATCGTGATAAAAAGTAAACCAGGCACTTTCCCGGATGCCCTTGATCTCATATTTTTCCTTCAGGGCGATAACGTCCAGGGGAAAGTTGTCATAAGCCATGATCCAAAGCGGGTTGTAATGGACATGGGTGGGCAGCAGGTCAGCAAGATGATAGGCTATATCATTTTGTGATTCGATCCTGACAATCTGGTGTCCCCGGGTATGGCCGCCGGTATGCTGGACTGCAACACCTTCACAAACAGTGAAGTCCCCTGCAACCAGTTCCAGGTTGTACGTACCCTCCAGTTTTGAGAAGTTCTCCGGCCAGTAGGTGTTCTCCGACCTTATATTGGGATGCCTGACATCTTCCCATTCACTTTTCTGGATAATGTGTTTGGCATTGGGAAAGGTGAGTTCAGCCTCACCGTCATCGTTTATCATGACAATACCGCCGGCATGATCGAAATCACAATGGGTCTGGATGACAAAGTTTATTTCCTGCCTTGAAAACCCTAATTTATGAAGCTCAGCAGGTAAGTCCCAGTCTTTAGTGACTCTGAAAATACTTTTCTGTTTTTCGGTCAGTTTATTGCCAAGACCGGTGTCAATGAGCACCAGGTGCTGCGGGGTTTTTATCAGGAGCGGGTAATTAAGGAGTTTTATATAATTATCATCAAAACCGTGGGAATCAGCACTTTCAACGGGATATTTTTTCGACCAGAGCACCTTGGGGACAACACCGAACATGGTGCCTCCGTCCAATTCAAATTCACCTCCGTTGAGCCAGAAAATTTCAAAATCGCCAAGCTTGAAACTGTCCATATTTAATACCATGCAATGAAATGAGATATAAAATTCATGAAAAAATATTACCGGTTCTTCCGCTTTATAAAGCCGTTTACGGTAATGATTCTTATCAATAAGATAGCGGAATATTTTTGAAAGAGCGACTTTTTTTTAAGAGGGCATTACAGAAAAAACAATCCATGCCTGCCAGCTGATACGCGAAAGAGCACTAAAAATTGCCAAGCGCCGACCAGAGCACCCCTGCCGCGATGGCAGAACCGATGACGCCGGCCACGTTGGGGGCCATGGCATGCATAAGCAGAAAATTGTTGGGGTCCTCCTTCTGGCCCACCATCTGGACAACCCGGGCGGAATCAGGTACGGCGGAAACGCCCGCCGCCCCTATGAGAGGATTTATTTTCTCCTTTAAGAAGAGATTCATGAATTTGGCAAACAAGACACCGCCCGTGGTGGCAACAACAAAGGAGAGGGCGCCAAGCCCGAATATGAACACGGATTTCGGGGTCAGGAATGTCTGGGCCTGGGTGCTTGCGCCCACGGTAAAGCCAAGCAGGATGGTGACAATATCAATTAAGGCATGTCTGGCCGATGCTGCCAGGCGTTCGGTGACAGTACTCTCCTTGAGGAGATTGCCAAAAAAAAGCATGCCAAGCAGGGCAATGGAGCCGGGGGCGATCATGGCGCAGATCAGAAAGGCGACAATGGGAAAAATAATTTTTTCTTTTTTTGAAACCACCCGCGGCGGCTTCATATGAATTTTTCTTTCCTTCTCTGAGGTGAACAGATACATAATCGGGGGCTGGATAACAGGTACCAGGGCCATATAGGAGTATGCAGCTATGGCAATAGGCCCGAGAAGTTCCGGGGCCAGCATGGAGGAGAGGAATATGGCTGTCGGGCCGTCGGCACCACCGATAATACCTATTGAACCTGCCTGGGCCGGTGTGAAACCAAGATACAGGGAGCCGAGAAAAGTCAGGAATATACCGATCTGGGCGGCAGCACCCAGGAGAATCAGTTTGGGATTGGACAGCATGGTGGAAAAATCGGTCATAGCGCCGATACCGAGAAAGATCAGAGGTGGGTAGATCCCTTTGGTCACCCCGAAATAGAGATAGTAGAGGACGCTTCCCTGGTCATATACCCCCAGGAGCATACCCTTTATGGGCGGCACATTGCCTACTATAATGCCAAGTCCGATTGGAATAAGCAGCAGCGGTTCATAATCTTTGACCACAGCAAGATAAATGAATATGATCCCGATGAGGATCATGATCACGTTTCCTATTTCAAGATGGGCAAAACCGGTATTTTGCAGAAAGCTCTCAAAGCTCACAGTGTGTCCTTTCAGTGTCAACCGATAATAATGAGCTCCTGGCCCTGACTGACAATATCACCATCACGGACCAGGACTTTCTTGACAAAGCCGTCCCGGGGGGCAGGAAGCTTGTTTTCCAGTTTCATTGCTTCCATTATGAGCAGCTTCTGTCCTTTGGAAACCTTGTCGCCCTCCCGTACAAAAATAGATTTAACCTGCCCGGGCATTGGGGCTATAACGCCATCGCCGGAAGGGGTGGAGGCTGGTGCCGGTGCTGCATGTGATACACTTGGGCCTGGAGCGGGTTTAGGGGAGGGTTTCGGGACGGTCTCCGGTAGAACGAGCCTTTCGATCTGATTGATGGCAACGGTATGCTCCTGACCATTGACCTCAACCAGGG
>JAWVYE010000206.1:0-4195 GCA_033722905.1 Desulfobulbales bacterium | reverse complement strand
TTTCGAGACCGTACTGAAAAACTGCCGAATCCCCGTATCTCAACCCTGTTCCCATGGTTAAGTGATTCGACCATTGTTTCAATAATAATATCAACTGCCCTGCTGATATCTTTTTTTAGATAGCCGTCTAAATTTTCCGTTGTTTTTTGTACCAGATCTCGTTTTAACATGGTTGGTCTCCATGATGTATGTACAGGGGAATAAGGGATAACTTTATGAAAGTGTATGTTTTGTGCAGGGTATTACTCCATGTGCTATTGCACGCCCGGCCACTCGAAGGACAGAATCGGGGCAACAGGCACAAAGTTATCAACAAGTGACTGCTCGGCATTGGTTAACAGGCTGTACAAGGAAAATTTTCTGTCGGCTTTCGGATATATGAGGCGGGGATCCTTTGGGTCAAGTCCGCCAAGTTCCGCTGCAAGTGTAATGGCATCAATAAAATTTCCAAGTTTGTCAATCAGGCCAACTGCAAGGGCCTGCTCACCCGAATAGATTCTGCCGTCTGCCAACCCTAAGATCGTTTCTGTTGGCATGGACCTGGCTGCAGCGATATCCTGAACAAACTGGTTGTAGACATTGTCGATGAGATCCTGCATGAGGGTTCTTTCTTCCTCGCTTAACGGCCGATTGCTGGCGCCGGTATCCTTCAGCGGGCCACTTTTTATCACTTCTGTCTTATAACCGATCTTTTCAAAGAGGCCTTCAAGGTTGGGAAACTTGACAATAACTCCGATTGAGCCGGTCATTGTACCTGGATTGGCCATTATTTCAGCAGCTCCCAAGGCAGCATAATAGCCGCCTGACGCACCCATTGAGCCCATGGACGCCACCACCGGCTTTACCTCATTGATCCGTTTTATTTCCTGGTATATTTCCTGAGCTGCACCAACAGCCCCACCAGGGCTTTCAATACGCAGGACGATGGATTTTACATCAGGGTTATGCCTGAATTCCGTTAAGTGTTTGAGGGTCTGTTCCGATGAGACAATCAGGCCCTTGAGTTCGATAATGCCCACACCTTCTTTCTTGGCAAAGATATCTGCTTTGGGGCTTTGGGAGATGAATGAAGAAATAAGCAGGGATACTCCTCCCAGAAAAAGGAAGAATATCCCTGTGAGAATGAAAAGTCCTAAAAGAATAGGGTGTTTTTGGCGGAATGAGCTCATTGGTTGCAATCAGCAGCCGGCAGGTTCAGGCAATGCATCAGCTGTTAATTGATTAACATCAGGAGCACCTACAGGGCCTGCTGACCAGTACCTCTATTTTGTGTCCTTGTCGCTTTCTGGTTCAACGTTGTCATCTGCAGCTTCATCGTCGGCAACGTCGTCAGCGGGCGGCTCTGCTTCTGCACCTTCTTCAGAAGTTGCAGCAGCGGGCTCTTCCTCCGGCACAGGCTCAACATCAGCTTCCGTTTCGATTTGTCCACTTTCCAGAGCTTCGTCAGCTGCGGCACTGTCAGCGGCCTGTTCAGCATCTGCACTTTCCGGCGCAGCAGCATCTTCAGCATCGTCAGCAGCAGCTTCAGCATCGTCAGCAACATCTTCAGCATCGTCAGCAGAGGTTTCCTCAACAGCTTCAACTGCCGGAGCTGTTTCAGCTTCTGCCTCAGGTGCTTCAGCGGTCTCTACTTCACCTTCGGTCTTGCTGCTTTCCTTGCTTTCCATTTCTTCTTTCAGCAGGTCACCAATGGTTGCCGGCCCGGCAGCCAGTTTTTTTGAATAATCCTGCAGGGAGTCCTCTTCGGAGTCATCCTCCAGGGCCTTGATGGAAAGGCCTATTTTCCTGTCCTTGGATGAGACATTTATGACCTTGACCTGCAGGTTGTCATCAACATTATACATTCCAACTGGGGTGGAAATTTTTTCTTTGCTTATCTCAGAAACATGCACCAAGCCCTCAACGCCTTCTTCCAGCTGGACAAAGATGCCGAAATCAGTGACATTGGTAATCTTGCCTTCGACAATGGCGCCCGCAGGATAATTATTGAGGGCCGCCTGCCACGGGTCTGGCTCGAGTTGTTTAATGCCAAGTGAAAATCGTTCGTTCTCTCTGTCAATTTTTAATACCACAGCCTGAATGGTATCGCCTTTGGCATATTTTTCAGTTGGATGTTTAATCCGTTCAGTCCAGGAAAGATCGGACACATGGATCAGGCCGTCAATGCCCTCTTCAATGCCGATAAAAATACCGAAATCGGTTATATTCTTGATCTTTCCTTCTATAATGGAACCAACTGGATAGTTTTCGCTCACCAGGTCCCAGGGATTCGGATGCAGCTGCTTCATACCGAGGGATATGCGCTTGGTCTCGGTTTCAATGTTGAGGACCATGACTTCGATCTCCTCACCTACCGCAACAAGCTTGGAGGGATGTCTTGGTTTTTTGGACCAGGTCATCTCGGAAATATGGATAAGTCCCTCAACACCTTCTTCAAGTTCAATGAAAACACCGTAGTCAGTTATGCTGACGACCTTGCCGACAGTTTTAGAGCCGATGGGATAGCGCTCCGTGACCGTGGCCCAGGGATCCGGCCGCAGCTGCTTGATTCCCAGGGAAACACGATCGGACTCCTGGTCGTATTTGAGGATCTTGACATCGATTTCGTCGCCGACCTTATACAATTTTGCCGGATGCGAAACCCTGCCCCAGGAAAGATCGGTAATGTGGCACAAACCATCCATGCCGCCGAGGTCAATAAACAGTCCGTAATCGGTAATATTTGTAACTGTTCCTTTCACAACCATGCCCTCTTCCAGAGAGGAGCGCATTTCTTCGCGCAATTTCTTGCGATCTTCTTCAAGAATGGCGCGCCGTGAAATAACAACATTGTTTCTTTTTCTGTTGAATTTGAGAATTTTGAAGGGACACGTCTGGCCAATGAGCGAATCCAGGTCTTTCACCGGCCGCAGGTCTATTTGGGAGTAGGGCAGGAAGGCAGGCACACCGATATCAACTGACATGCCTCCTTTGACGCGATTTTCGATCTTGCCTTCTATGGTCCCGTCTTCGGCCTGGATCTTGGCTATCTCTTCCCAAACCTTAATGCCAATGGCCTTTTCCCGCGACAGTAACAGGCCGCCTTCTTCTTTTCTTTTCTCTACAAAAACTTCAAAGGTGTCACCGATGTTGACAGCTTCTTCTTCACCTTCAGAACGGAATTCTGAAAGAGGGATATAGCTTTCAGCCTTATCACCGATGTCAACAAGAACCTGGTCGTCAACAACGCCGACGACCGTGCCCATTATGACATCTCCAACTTTACTTACCGAACTGTTCTCTTCCATTTCGAAGAGATCAGCAAAACTCATCTCTTCTGAGCTTTCTTTGCCTGCATTCGAGGCGTTTTTTTGTGTTGATTCTTCTGACATGTTAGTTCTTACCCTTTAGTTTTACTGCTAACCACTAATATTAAGTTTATCTTATCTTCCACCTATGGAAGGACCAAAAAGGGCTATATACCAAAGACTACGATCAAACACAACTTTTTCTTAACAAAAAAGCAAGGCTCAGCGCCCGGGATTGCCGGTACATGCAAGACCCGCTGCAGCAGAATAAAAGCAGATTGTAACGAGTGAAAACTTAGACTATAGTAGCCCTCTGCATAGAATTGACGTATGGCACCGGGAAATATGAAACCCGAAAAGTCTGCTCATTTCATTTTGAGCCCATAAGACCGCCAACTCATAGAAAGCAACGAGTAGCCGGATGGTTTCCGGACAGCCTGCCCGTGTGCCGGCAGACATTTTTCAGCCCAACAGAGGGAAATGGACGTTACAGGGTTTATTTGAATATTTGCTGAGGGAGTGTCAGGATTTAAGTATGCGTGCGGCAATGTATTACAATAACAGGGATATCCGCCTTGAAGAGATGGATACCCCCGAAATCAGATCCGGGGAAATGCTGGTACAGATCTTTGCCAGTTCAATCTGTGGCAGCGATACCATGGAATGGTATCGTATCAAGCATGCGCCTCTTGTGCTGGGCCATGAAATAGCCGGCCGGGTAGTTGAATTGGGCCGAGGTGTTGAAGGGTTCAAGCAGGGCGACAGGGTTGTCGCAACCCATCATGTGCCGTGTTTTGCCTGCCGGTATTGTAAAAGCGGCCATGAAACGGTATGTGATACACTGCTGAGCGGCACCCATTTTGATCCGGGTGGATTCTGTGAGTATGTCCGCCTGCCGCAAGTTAATG
>JAWVYE010000205.1:0-4209 GCA_033722905.1 Desulfobulbales bacterium | reverse complement strand
ACAACAACAACGACCACAACCACGACCCTGCCGCAGCAGACGGTACCGTCAACACCGACCGGTTTGTCTGCCACAGCGGTCTCTTCCAGCCGGATCGACCTGAACTGGAACGATAATAATAATGAAACGGGCTATACAGTTGAAAAGTGGATCAACAGCGCCCCGGTGGTGATCGCCACGCTCAATGCCAATGTAACGAGCTACCAGGATTCCTCCGGATTGGAGGCCAACACTGTATACTATTACAGGATATCCGCCTTTAACCAGGCCGGCGATTCTCCTTTTACAAGTTGGATATCCGCCAGAACAGATGCAACCACAACCACTACAACAAGTACCACAACGACTACCACCACCCTGCCACAACCTCAACCTCCAACAGGCTTGTCAGCGAACGCAGTTTCTGCCAGCCAGATCAACCTGAACTGGACTGATAATGACATCCATGAGGACGGTTTCAGGGTTGAACGTGCAGGCAACGGTGCTGCGTGGACACTGATAGCTTCGCTTGCTGCCAATACGACGAGCTACATCGATTATGCTGGCCTGAATCCAGGTATTACATACTCTTACCGGGTCTCTTGTTTTGGCGCAAGTGGTTCAGCCGTGTCCAATACAGCTTCAGCTGCCACCCCTGGTGTTATTTATGTTGACAACATGGCCGGCAGTGCTTCCAGGAACGGCAATATCTGGGATGCGCAAGTGACCATCACCGTTGCTGATCAAAATGGCGCCCCGGTACCGGGTGTAATAGTTGATGGCTCATGGAGCCCTGGAGGTGCAGACAGTTGTGAAACAGATAATTCAGGACAATGTACTGTTTATAATACAGGGCTTGATAAAAAGACTGTCAATAGCACAACATTTACAGTAACGGATATGGATATGAATGGATATGTCTATGATCCGGGAAGCAATAACGAAACATCTTACACGGTGGTTATGCCTTAACCGTTTTCACTGTTAGAACAAATAAGAAAAAGCTCCCTGCGGTTGTTGCCCGGGGAGCTTTTATTTATGATATGTCTATGATTAAACTCTCTGTTTCCGGCAGCAGAGTTAAATCAGCCGTGAATTCCCCGTTAAAATTGCGCCTCAACCTCATGGCATGGCCAATGTAAAACCTTTGGAGCTGACCTTTAAATTCAATATATCAGGAAACGGCTTAAGCTTACAGGTTCCATTGGCAGAGTTTATTGTTAAGGTTTTCCCAACTGCTTCATTTGATAAATTCTACTTTATCAGGACGTTAAACAGCTACAATAGACAGATCTTGCATATTTCAGAATAATGTTGAATTTTAACCAGCATACAAAGCAAAAAGGCAGGGCATTTCGGCCCTGCGTTTTTTTTTTCGGATGTGCAGATATAATTATGACATATTAATTCTGTTTGGGGTTGATAACAGCCCCTGTCAGTCCTGCCAGTATGGCCACGAGAGATAAAAAGACAACCAACGCCATAAGTAAACCATAGTGAAGGGTCAGCCAGTTGAAACCGGCAAGGGGTGCAGAAATTATACGGTATTCCGGAACAGAACCATAAGAGGCGGTTACGATAAAGCAGCCGCTGCTGCTGCCGCTACTCGCCTCTTCAACAATGGCAAATTCGGAGAATGAATTTGTCGCACCGCAGATGCTGTTATTTTCAGTATCAACAGATGTAGTGATATTGTTCCAGTCCTGACCGGCTTTACGGTGCATGAGTTTCAGCATGTTCTCCTGTTTTTTAACTTTAGATTCATCATAATCAAGACACAGGGTTGCCGGTCCGCTGAAACTGCCTGTGAAATCAACATCATACACCGGCCCCACAAACCTGTTGCCGCTCGGAGGCTGCGATCCTGTAATCTGAGAAGAATGGACCCTGCCGCCACCGATAACCTGGCCAAAATTTATGAACAGGCCTGAAAATGGTGTGGCGCTTCTATTGCTGCCGGGAAAAATAAAATCCTCGGGGGTCTCGCAGCCGTTATTACCCGGTTCCGTCTTGTCCGGATCGGTCGGGCAGCCGTCATCGCAGTCAAGTGTGCCGTCGGAGTCAGAATCGACGTCTTCTGCACCGCAACCGCAGGTTCCGGGCGCCGTCTTGTTAATATCATCCGGACATTCGTCAGCATCACCGCAGGCACCGTCATTGTCAGCATCATTGTCGGCATCATTGGGGCAGACATCGCAGACATCACCAAAACCGTCGGAGTCGGCATCCGCCTGCGTCGGGTTGTTGGTGGACGGGCAATTGTCAGTATCACCGCAAACAGCGTCGCTGTCAGCATCATTATTCGGATCAGCCGGGCAGGTATCACAGCCGTCGGCTGTTCCATCGCTATCTGAGTCAACAGTGTCGTCAAACCCCGGACACTGGTCGTCGGCATCGCAGATACCGTCAGCATCACTGTCGTTGCCGGCATCACCGGGACAATTATCGCAGACATCGCCTATGCCGTCATTATCATCATCGGCCTGGTCAGAGTTTGCAACTTCCGGGCAATTATCCACATCAGCGCAGACAGTGTCCCCATCGGCATTGTTGGCAGCATCATTGGGGCAGACATCACATTTGTCGCCAAGACCGTCTTCATCAGCATCAGCCTGAGTGGGGTTGTAAAAGAGTTCGCAGTTGTCGCAGGCATCGCCGACACTGTCACCGTCCTTATCAGACTGGTCATCCGCAACCTCAGGGCAATAGTCACAGGCATCGCCTAAACCGTCAGCATCTGAATCCTGCTGGTTTGCATTTGTTGCAAATGGGCAATTGTCGCAGGCATTGCCGACATTATCGCCGTCTGAATCTTCCTGGCCGGCATTTTTAATAGTCGGGCAGTTATCGTCTTCATCGATGACGCCGTCTTCATCGGTATCAACGCCGGCAGCGTAAAAAATTTCCAGGTAGGGAAGTCCGGCACCTGGATAGGAGGGATGACCCACTGTAGCAATACCATCGGCGGAAAGAAACGAATAAAGATGATCAGCGCCGTCGTATGGCGGCGTCCCCTTTACCCGTACCATGATTCCGTGATTTGAGGATGGATCGGCAAGCCAACCCTTTACCAGCGTGGTTATGTCTATTTTTACCCAAAACGGCGGCGCTGATCCTGGATAGAAACTTGTATACTCGGTTGGCTCATAACTTGGCTGATTTTCTGCCGTAAGGGGTGATGCCGGATCTGTCCAGTCAGGATATGGAAAACTCCACGGATAAGGTGACGGCGGGGTGGGGATTGGAGGATTATATTCTCCGCGGGGCGCAGTTATCGCTGTGCCGGCCACCCACGAACTCGTTACCTTATGCACACTGAGTGGGAAGGCCGGGGTGGGATTCATACTGGAAAGGTGATATAAGTTTAATTCTGCTTTATCAATATTGGAGGAACTCACCCCGGTCAGGTCTATTTTAATATAGAATCTCTTTTCACCGCTGTCATAAGTTCCGTTGCCACGCAAAGAAGTACTGTAGGCAGCGCTTTGAAAGCTGCCCCAGAGGGTTGCTTCGCCGCCATGATCTGCAATATCCCAATTGGCAGGATTCCACCAGTAATCATAGGTCGAAGTATCCTCAATATCTGATACAGTGACAGAAGAGCCAGGTGCGGACTCTGCATTGGAGTGTAACGACACTACTGCTAAACATACAAAAAAGAACAACCCCAGCCGAAATAATTGCTTCATCATCAATCCTCCTCTTTTGGAAAAGTCACCCAAGATATAACTGCTGATTACGATTTGAAATTCATACCTGGTGAAATAAGAACTTTTTGAAGTAAACCGCTTTGATGTCAGGAACTGCAGATGGAATTAAAAAAAGCCGGGCCACCTTTGGAATGCCCGGCTACACGATTCATCTCTGGCAGCCCGGCTGTTTGCTTGAAACCCGTGGCTTTCCGTCCCTGCCTCACGACAGGTTTGGCTTTCCAACAATTTTTCCAGCTGTTAAATTTATTGGAAAAAAATAAAAATGTCAATAAAAATAAATAGTTTTAAGGAACAGGATATTAGAAAAAAATGACGCAGGAAAATCATTGAAAAAAACTGCCTGCAGAAAATTTTGCCTGCTGCAACCCTATAAAAATATATTCATAACCGCTGGATAAGATAAAGAAATGTCTGCAGGCGGCTCTTTCGTTTTATTGCCCGGAATTCCTTGAGGAGCCTGTTGGTATTTGAGCTCCCCTTGAGCGGTGACAGGTAAATAGAGCCTTTACCCGAAATT
>JAWVYE010000204.1:0-4216 GCA_033722905.1 Desulfobulbales bacterium | reverse complement strand
GAACAGAATATAAAAAAATGACGCAGGAAAATCATTGCAAAAACTGCCTGCAGAAAATATTGCCTGCTGCAACCCTATAAAATACCTTCATAACCGCTGGATAAGATAAAGAAAAGTCTGCAGGCGGCTTTCTCGTTTTATTGCACGGAATTCCTTAAGGAGCCTGTTGGTATTTGAGCTCCCCTTGAGCGGTGACAGGTAAATAGAGCCTTTACCCGAAATTCCAGTGCCTTTAAGGTCAGTATTTATCTGCCTGATCAATGATGGGATATGGCCTTCCGGCAGGTTGTCACCCAGGAGGAAATTAGCAGTTACTTCAATGTTCGCATACCGTTTGTTTATTGCAAGCATTCTCCTGAAGGCTTTTTTCATAACCCTGGAGCTTACCGGTTTTTTAAGGACATTGAGCGTCTCATCATCAAAAGACTCCAGCCCGATGTTGACATAAGTATAGAAAGGCTGACTGTTCAAATGCACCCAGAATTGTTCGTCCTTGCGCAGCATTGACTCGCCGCTGCCAAAGAGCAGCAGTTTGGGTTCTTTCATATATGATTTTTTTATAGCGAAAATCTCATATGCCCGGGAAACTGCAAAGAGTATATCTTCGTCATCAGCAGCCAAAGCATCATGCTGGCCCAGATAAATACTGTTGTAATTGGGCAGGTCGGATCCGAAAAAGTCACGTAATGCAAAAAGCTGCTCTTCGATCTCGGCCCTGGTCCGGCATGTCAGATCCATACCGGATTTCACCTCACAGAATGAACAGTTGTACAAACAGCCATCGGCTATCATCAGCGGAATGACATCATAGTCAACATGCCTGCAGTCCGGAGGCAGCACAGTGATTCTGGCTTTCAGGATCCTGTGCAGCTCCTCGGATCTTCTCTGCAGGTGTTCTGTTGTATTCCTGCCCACCAGGGTTAAAAACCTTTGCACATCCTCTGCTATGCCCGGCTTTTTTCTGCTCAGACCATATATGTATGAGAAAACATGCTCAAGTTCTTTCAGGGCTGATTTAACGCTGGAACGGACAAAAGGATTTTCCTTGAAAAGTGAGTTGCTCTGATAAGCGGGGCAGGGGAGGTAATATTCCCCCAGCAGATCGACAACACCTGCGTAATAGCCGCCGGTGGAATAATATACCCAGTCATTAGCGATTGTCCGCTTGAGCCATTCAGCAGGATGCGGCCAGTCGGAGCTAATACCGGTAATATGTTTTATCTCCCCGTTCAGATTAAACTGGTAGCGGTAATTACCGTATTCTAATTCAGAATAGCGGCCATAGCGCACCGGATAGCTTGTTTTTTTATAGGCAGCCGAACCTTGTCTGCCGAGAAAACCTTTGCATTTTTCAATCTCAAAAACTTTCACTATCCGTAAAGCTGAAGTGCAACCGTTCGTTATACAGGAAAGTTCCCTTTATTCAGGCAGACAAATCAGCATATATCCATCTTGCTGGATGCATTATGCTAAAACTGCCGCTATCTTTAAGCTGGGCCGCATTTTGTTGCCGCTGATACCGGAGCCCTGCTCCGGAATATTAGACTTCTGCTGGGACTACCTTATTTCTCTCTTAACAGTTCCAGGGTCAGCAGTATATCAACATCCTTTGCAACCACACCCATGTTATAAAATTTACCGCCACCTACATGATACTCGAGCCTGTCAATTGTCAGCCTGGTATCAAGACCGGCCACAATTTCCCCCGGTTTTAGAGGGTTTTCCTTCTGGCCGTGATAGATAAATTCCAAGGTGACATCCCTGGAAACATCCTTTATGGTCAGGGTTCCCGCAACTGAATATTTATTATCTGCTGTCCGTGAAATCCTGGTGGACTTAAAGGTTATCAGGGGATATTTTACAGCATCAAAAAAATCCGGGGACCGGAGATGCATGTCACGCTTACCGACACCGGTATCAACAGAATCAACCTTGATGACAAAATCAAACCTGTTGTTATCGACATTTTCAGGATTAAAATAAACATCTCCGCTGAATTCTTTAAATTGGCCCCTCACAGTCGCATAGGTGTGCTTTACATCAAAATAAAAATTGGTATGCACAGTATCCAGTTGCCATTGCCCGGCAGCTGCCTGAAAAGGGCTTGCTACAAAAAACAACAGAAAAACAAACACTAGTTTCTTCATGGCGTTTCTCCTTTTCCGTTATAGTGAACAGCAGAATTTTATCCAATAATAAGTTTTTGTTCTTTTTGAGAAAATATAGCTGATACCCGATGTTGTAAAGCCAAAGTATTTAATAACAATTTATTTTGCTGAATGTCGCCGGAGCCGCAGCACCCATATCCGGGTGATCATGAGCAGGTTTAAGGTAAAAATAATAAGGGCAGCGTGCCGGGGTGCTCCGGACTGAAACGTTTCACTGACATAAAGAATGTGGCTGGGCATCATGGCGAGAGCCAGTGAAACTTTCAGGCGATGCAGGAGCAGCCATCTGGCATAGGAAATCTTGAAAACGTTTTTGCAAACTGCCGTGAGTGATACTGCCAGCAGTAATGCAAGCAGAGCTATGCCTAAAAACTCAGGGACATATTTTTTTGCAAAGGTATAGGGTATGAAATTCTCTGAAGCCTTTATAAGCAGCGGGTGGGATACAATAAGAAAAATGATGGCAATACCGTTTGTCCGGTGCAGGAACAGTAGTATTTTCCGGGAAAAAATCCGCTCTAAAATTGCGAACCGGGCGACAAATATGATTTGAAAAGATACGAGCAAGGCAACTGTGATACCGATTACTTTGGCGCTGCGCAGGTATGCCTTCTCCAGGCCGAACTTATAGAGTATCGACTGAGATTCAAAATGAAAGGGAATGGCCCAACCACCGGCAAGTAAAAAAAATGCCAGAACAGCAATAGTTGTTCCACTGAAAATCCGTGGTCCTGCAGATAATGATCCAGTTTGCTTCATGGTCTTCCATACAATCTGATTTATGCTCAAAACTAACCGTTAGCGGAAAAAAATGAAAGGGGTTGCAATCTCAATTGGATTACAACCCCTTGCCGGGCGCGGTGCCAAAGCACTAATTAACAATATCTGCTTGTATATGAACTGCCTTAATAATGAAGCAGCGGCCTGCCAACTACCAACCTATGGTCAGACCCGCTCTGCCAAATACTTCATTGGTCGTCGTTGTTGTTGAAATACCGGCATTCACCAGCATATCATCATTTATATAATGAAAGAAACCTGCAGCAATAGCTTGCGAACCACCATAATGCCCAAATCCAACCGATACCTGTGTTCTGCCCTTTGATCTGGAATTTGGGACCATGGCTGACATTGCAGCTCCCAGAGCACCAACATCATCCAATCTAGTGTCCAGGTCATCGATTTCGTAATAGAGGCTGGAAATTTCACTTTTGAGTGAATTCTCCATCACAGACATCTGCCGTAGCGAAACAGCATCTGTTTCATTAATGCCGTCACCGATATTTATGATGCGGCGTTTTAACGTTTCGCTACCAACAGAAACTGTATAGTTTTCTGTGGCAACTGAATCCTGGCCGACAGCAACACTGCTTGCAGCATTTTGTTCAACATGGGCATTCTGACCGAGAGCAGTACCGCCTTCTGCATTTTCTGCGACATCGGCACCTGAACCAAGTGTAACGCTGTTAACGGCACGTGCCGTTGCATTGTTACCCAAGGATACGCTGAAATTACCTGTAGCTCTTGCATTATCGCCAACGGCGGTGGTATTGGTTCCTAATGCTTCTGCGCCTCCACCTATGGCTACTGAGGACCGGGCAACAGCACCTGCACCTACGGCCACAGAGTTCGTGCTTACTGCAGTTGCACCATAACCAATGCCTATGCTGCCAGCCTGCTGTGCCTGGGCACCATTTCCAATGGCAACGGAACTTTCACCCGTTGCCATGCTCCCTGTTCCGTATGCGCTGGCCTTGTCTGCGGTAGCATTGCTGTTAAATCCTGATGCGGTTGCATATTCTCCGGAAGCCAGACTCAAGCTTCCATAAACACTCGAGCCGTTACCGCTTGCCGTACTTAAAGCGCCTGCAGCAGTTGAGTTTGTGCCGCTCGCAGAACTGTCCACACCAAGAGCAGTGGCGTTATCCCCTGCGGCATCACTGTTGTTTCCAAATGCACTGGCGCTCAGGCCGCTGGCTGTACTTAAAGCACCTGCAGCAGTAGAGTTAGTGCCGCTCGCAGAACTGTCCACACCAAGAGCAGTGGCG
>JAWVYE010000203.1:0-4217 GCA_033722905.1 Desulfobulbales bacterium | reverse complement strand
TGCCTGGTACTCTTTCATGATGGATAGAAAACGGGCCGTATCACCCTTGCTTTGATTTACCCGCTGGGCCGCATAGCCGCTGGCCTCTTCAACAATCTGCAAAGCCTCGCCCCGTGCTTTGGGAATGACCCGGTTATAGGCTTCCTCTGCTTCATTTACCAGTCGTTTCATATCCTGATCCGCCTCGTTAACTTCGTTAAAGGCAGGTTTGACAGCATCGGGCGGATTAACGTCCTGGAGCTGAACCGTGACGATAACTACTCCGGCCTCATAGTTGTTCAGTTCAGTCTGCAGTTCATCGGCCGTTCTGCTTGCCAGGATTTCCCGGTTGCTGAGGACATAATCGAAATCCATATTGCCGACAATTCTCCGGATAGCTGTTTCGGAAACATCACGTACTGCCTGCTGGACATCCTGGACCTTGAAAAGAAAATTGAAGGGATCCTGCACCTTGTACTGGACAATCCATTGAACATCGATAACATTTTTGTCCGCTGTCAGCATAAGGGACTCCGCATCGAAACCTTCTCTCTGGTAAATACTTTTCTGGCCCGGGACTTTGGTGCGGAAACCGAACTCCTCTTTACGCACGGTCTCAATATCCACCTTTATGACATTATCGACCAGAGGTATCTTGAAGTTAAGTCCCGGTGACGCGGTCCTGCTGTATTCACCAAACCGCAGCACCACACCCCGCTCACCGGGTTTGATCGTATAAAACGATGAATAGACGATCTGAATCAACACTATTATAAGAATGATAAAAAGAAGTTTGCCGATACCGCCAAACAGTCCCTGTGGCGGTCTTCCCGCAGGAGGCTGGTCGCCCTCGTCACCGGGGGGAGCACCATTACCGCCGCCAAAGGTCTGTTTCAGTTTTTTCAGAAGATCGGCAATAAAATCTTCAGGAGAAGGAGATCTTCCACCTTTACCCCAAGGGGGCTGTTCATCCTGCCACGCCATAAAATCCTCACTATGCTGTAAAATTAAGTCCGGGAAAAAAATCAGGCACCGGAAGGTTGTGTTTTTATAATGTATTATTAATGAATGTTTAATTGTCGCAGATTGGGTATGGGATTACAAGTATTATTTTACATACCTGTGAAGGCAAAACATTCCATAGGGAATATTTTATAACACCGGTTCTGCATTTATAACGATTGGTTAATTCCACTTTAAAGGCTCCAATCCCTGAGACGCTTTGCAGTGCTTTGTCATCAAGGACAAAACCATTTTTCAGTTGCCTGGATGATTTGATAATCCGTGTTATCAGAACATGGCCAGGGACCAGCATAAGCCTACAATAGCCAGGCTGGCGACAAAAAGGTTTGTTTGTAAAGAGGTTTTGGTTATCAGAATACGCTGGGAAGGGAGGAAGACCAGCAGTGCGCCCAGGCCTGCACCGGCCAGAAGACCAAAAAAATGCGCCCCCAGGTCAGTCCGCTCCCCTCCTGTACCGAGAAAAGCCAGTAGTCCCGCTCCGGCAGCCAAAGGCAGTAAAATCTCTTTCAAGGCAGCAGAGCGTTTGGCTGCTGCCTGGTATCCCGAAAGTATGCCTATGGTCCCGAATATTGCCGTTGAAAAACCGACTGAATTGTGCTGATGCCCATGGAGGATGATATTCATTAAATTGCCCAAGGCGCCGGAGGCCAGGATCAAAAACCACCCCAGACCGTTGCCGAGCAGACGGCAGAGGAAATGGACAAGAATGCCGCCGATAATAATATTGCCGAAAAGATGCACAACATCGGCATGCAGGGTGAGGGCGGTTACGAGACGATACCATTGCCCATTTTCAAGGATCTGCCTGCCTGAGACCGCACCCTGGGCAAACCAGGCGCTGCGGCCTGACCAGGGGCCGGTGATGATAAAGAATATGACTAAAGCACCCATCATCAGGATGGTCGGTGGCTGGTACTTGGTCAATACAGGAAGCGGGACTTTCCTTTTGCGGTGTAGGGGCGGCCAGTCGTTGTTTTCCTCCATGAAGGCTGATATTTCCTGCAAAGCCCTTTTTTCATGCAGCGGTGAAACCTTGATGACCCAGCTGCGTTTTTCAAATTCGATGGTACTTGGAATATTTGCAGCCCGCAGGACTAATGCCCACTGTTCAGCCTGTTGACGACTCACAGGCAGACCGATTGTTGAGGTCATGCGAAGATCAGACATGAAATTTCAGAAAAAGGTTCCTCAAAGAGAATGGAGAAGATTACAAACGTTTTTTTGATAACCAGGACATACAAGTGTATAGTATAAACTGTACGGATCGTCTGCAAATAATCACATATGTTAAACGCTGAATTAAAGAGTATATGAAATGCTCACGAATCAACGGGCTAAAAAAATAAGTAAACATGGTTCGTATGCATGTCAAAAAGAATTTGTTCTTAAACCTTCTGCGGCAAAGATTTTTAAGAAAAATATAATTAATCCGATCCTTTTTTTTCTGCATGAAATACGTTTAAGAATTGGTTAGAATAACTAAAATGTCTCATTAAATAATAAGGATGAATTACAGAAAGCCATGCATAAACTGATTACTTTACCCATTGTTCTGTTAACACTGATTTTTGCAACCCTCGTTTACGGAAGCGGTGTAGCAGAATACACCAAGGCTATAGAGCAAAGCCCGGATGATATGAAGTACAAATTTTATCTCCTGCGGGGAATTGCCTACAGGGATCAGGGGAACATTGATGCAGCCATTAAGGATTTCAGCACTTCTATCCAAATGCGGCCATCCCATGATGCCTATCTCAGGAGGGGTGAAATGTATTTTGAAAAGGGCGCCTATAATGTTGCCGAGCAGGATTTTTCCTATGCCATAGAGGTTAATCCATCTCTTGAAGCCCATAAACTGCGGGGGTTGACGTATCTTGTTCTGGGCAATCTGGATATGGCCATAGTGGATGGCACAGAAATAATCAGCATGGCCCCCAATACTTCTGAATCATATAATATCCGCATGGAGGCTTATGCCCAGATCGGTGAGCCCGGGCTTGCCCGTGAGGATGCCCGCAGAGCTTTGTCTTTGGACCGGAGGAATACCGTCGCATCTGATTTGCTTGTCAAATACCCGGAAAAAATTGAGATCACAAGCGGATCAACCCGATACCGGCCAAAGGGTGACATTAATAAATACCGGGTATGGGCCAGCACCAAGGGGTTTGCCTTCACCCTCAAGTCCGGGGAAGACGAGGCTGCAAAAGGGCAAGATACCCCTTAAGGATTTTACGTTGTGACAAAACCGACAAAGGCCCGGGAAATTCACTGACTCTCGCTAACATTGAAAAGTTGACACGGGGATGCAGAATACCGTATCCTCGTGTTTTTTATTTGTCATTTAGGGAAAACCGGTATGCAAAAACTTTTAAAAGACCCGCTGCTCCATTTCCTGCTGCTGGGAGCTCTGCTGTTTCTTGTGTTTGAACTTGTCAAGAGCCCCGTGGGAGTTGAGGAAAACAGCATTATCATTACATCAGGTGATGTAGAGGCGTTACAGGCTAATTTCAGCCGTACCTGGCAGCGGCCGCCCACTGAAAAAGAGCTGGCCGGGCTCATTGAAGACATGGTGCGTGAGGAGATGGCATACCGTGAAGCTCTTGCCATGGGGCTTGACCAGGATGATTCCGTTATCAGGCGGAGGCTGCGCATGAAGATGGAACTCCTTGCCGAGGATACTGCTGATTTCTCGCCTCCGACAGATGCAGATCTCCGGGAATATCTTGCCGAACACCGTGATTCCTTCCGCCTGCAGCCGCAGGTGTCCTTCATGCATGTTTATCTGAACAGTGACAAGCGGGGCGCCGGTGTTGAGGATTCTGCCCGGCAGATCCTGGCAAAGCTCTCTGCGGCAGGCAGAGATGTTGACCTTGAATCCTTGAGCGATCCGACCATGCTGCCCAAGGAATTGCCTCTCTATTATGTAAATGACATCGGCAGGTTGTTCGGGGAGGACTTCAGCAGGCAGATCGTCGGGATTGAACCCGGCGCATGGACCGGGCCGATCAGGTCCGGCTACGGCCTGCACCTGGTATATGTGCATGAGCGTATTGCCGGGCGCGACCCTGACCTTAATGAGATACGCCAGCAAGTGGAGCGGGAGTGGTCTGCGCAGCAGCGTAAAAAATTCAAAGAAGAAACTTACAAAAAGCTGCGGGAGCGCTATACAGTTATTATTGAAGGGGCTCCGGCAGCAACAGCTAAAAAGATTTCAG
>JAWVYE010000202.1:0-4219 GCA_033722905.1 Desulfobulbales bacterium | reverse complement strand
GAAACAGCCGCCATAGGCAATCTTATTGCGGCCCAATATATGATCCAATCACTCCAGGATCTGGGCTGCACCATTGCTCTGGATGATTTTGGCAGCGGCTTGAGTTCCTTTACCTATCTGAAGAACCTCAACATCGACTACCTTAAAATTGACGGCTCTCTTGTAAAGGATATTGCTGATAATTATATCAGCCTTGCAATGATCAAGGCCATAAAGGATATTGCCGAAGCCCTGCAGATCAGGACCATAGGTGAATACGTAGAAAATGAAGCCATTGCTGAGGAGCTTGCCCGCATCGGCGTTGACTTTGCCCAGGGATATTTCATAGGAATGCCGCAACCGCTGGCAAGCGAACTTGATACAATTCTTTCAGGAATCAGCGAAGATAGAGAACCTGCTGCAACCCCGCTGAAGGGCTGAATCAGCGGTGCCGCCAGGCATCAGTCAAGGGGGTGGTGCTCTGCATCGCTTCGGGCAGCAGTTTCATCCTTTCCTGGATGCTTTCCTCCTCCTTCTGCACCTTATCTCTCTCATTATTAAGGATATCGGTTTTTCCGCTCTCTTTAATCAGATACGGCGTAATAAGCACCACTGTTTCCGTCATGCCCACCTTTTCCTCAATATCTGAAAAAACTCTGCCAAGCACAGGAATATCTCCCAGAATGGGGATACCGTTGCGCTGATAATCGATGCTATTCCTGATAAGCCCGCCGATGAAAATCGGTTGGCCGTCCTCGGCCAGCAGCATGGTGGTTACTTCGGTCGTTGACTTGTCGGGGATACCGAAGTCTATAGAGCCGGTGCTTACCTCGGGATGTATATTCATGAGAATCCGGCCCTGGCCGTCCACCGAGGGAGTCACATTCAAAATGACCCCGGACTCAAGAAATTCGACGCTTTCTGTTGTTACCTGATTGATAGTGGTGGTCACTGTATAACCCTGCCTCTCGCCGATAATTACCGATGCCTCCTGGTTTTCCAGGGCAAGCAGCTTGGGGGTGGACAGGGTGCGGACCCTGCCTTTTTCATTCAGCATATTAAGCGCTGCCGTCAAACTCTCCCTGTCAACGGTGGCAACAAAGCCTGTAAATGAACTGCTGGCGTCGCCTCTCCAACCGATACTTGCCTCGCCCCCGCCGGCACTGAAAAAATGGGCCCAATTCAACCCCCAGGATTCATTGTCGCTCAACTTGATCTCCAGGATCTTGGCCTCGATCAGGATCTGGCGCGGCTGCTTGTCAATTTCTGCCAGCAGCTTCTCCATTCTCTCCAGGGATTGAAGATTGTCTTCAATAACGATGAGGCTGCGGTCTGCCAGGACCGTGATTTTGCCGTGCTTTGACATGTGTTCTTCCAATATCCCCCTGACCTGCTCCGGGGATGAATATTGCACCTTGAAAGCCCTGATAGTTGTGTCATGCTGATTGCCGTCTGCAATATCCTCCGGGAGTATGATATAGCCGTTATACTTCTTCCGTACCGCATAGCCGGCTGATTCGGCAATGGCATATATCGCCTGCTCCGTGGTGAGATCATAAAGATTTATGCTGACAGTTCCGCTCACACTCTTGTCCAGAATGATATTGATGCGATCCCGGCGCGAAATCATTTCAAAGGCTTCTGCAATTTCAACATCGTCAAGCGACATGGAAATATACGCTGCTGCTTCCTCTTCAATCTCCAGCCACTGATCAACCCGGTCGGCAGCCCCAGGTCCCTCCGCCGCCGGGATCTTTACAGGGACACCGGCTGCAGGCTCCACTTCTGATTCATCCAGCCAGGCCTCTTCAGGCTGAGCCGCCGGTTCTACCAGAGCCGCCTCCGGGGCTTCACCCATGCTGACCCGGATCTCGACACGGCGGTTCGCAGCGCGCCCCTCTTCAGTCGCATTATCGCCGACCGGGTTTTTTATGCCCCTGCCGATAGAGGTGAAAATATGTGGTGGCAGACCGCTTTCACTCTGCAGCAGTGCGGCAACATTGTCCGCTCTGGTCTGGCTCAATTCCCGGTTGCCGGAGTACGGTCTTGCAGGACTCAGAGACATGCTGTCACTGTACCCATAAACCACAACCTGCTGAACAGCATCTTTATCCAGGCTGCCGGCAAATTGCCTGATCCTCTCAATAGAATTCTGGTCAAGGTCTACGCTTCCCCTGGAAAAATAGACGACCAGCGGCCCCGGGTAGGGTTTGAGCTCCTTTGCTGCTCCGTTTGCAGCAAATATAAGTACCAGGGCCATCACCGTGAACAGTACGGCCGCAAGTTTACGCCTCTTATTTTTCATGGCCTGTTCCTCAAATTCCTTGTTGCCGGTAATTGCATACCCGGCGCTGTTACTGTGTTGGCAGGTTACTGCCTGTCTGCATGACCAGGACAACCTCGACGCCCTCTTTTCTGAGCAGAACATCAACATCACCGACCCACAGCAGTGTGAAACCCTCGATCGTATCACCTTCCTCCACCATGGTTCCGTTTATGTTCGCCATTGCCCAGTCGCCGTTGCGGATTATGCCCCTAAGTGTCAACCGGGCCGCCTCTTCCCTGACCATCTCACCCCGGGACTTGCCCGGCTTGCTGACCACGGTGCTGCTTTTGGTTCTTTTCAGGTCAGGAGGGGCAAAGGGGTCACGCATGATCCTGCTCTCCGCCAATCCTTCCGGGGCCGGCAGCAGCAGCAGTGCTGTTACAAAAAGTACGCCGAGTATCCTGCCTGAATAACGTATCACTCTGTCCTCTATTTCAGCCTGTACGAAACCATGTTAAGCTGCATTTTCTGCTCCTGTGCGCCCCGGATCGGTTCTATATCGATTTTCTTTACCACCATGGGGCCAAGTTCTCTTTCCACCTCCTGCAGCCAGTCAAAAAGGCTGAAATAATTGCCTGATACTTCGATGGCAAAAGGCAATTCCTCAAAATACTTGACGGTTCCCGGCAGCGAAGGCTTGACGCCGAGAAAGTGCACTGCATGCTTTGCGGAAATAGTGTCAAGGCGGCTGATAACATGGGCCACCATCTGGCTGTTCGACAGGTTCGGGGTTTGCCCCTTAAGGTGATTTGTCAGCTCATCAATCTCATTTTGCAGGGTTTGAAGTTTGCGGGAAATACCGGTGCCGCCTGTAACCTTGGCCTCCAGCAGTTTCGTTTCAGACTTTAAAAGTTTATAGTCCTGCAGCGGTTTTTTAAAACCATAGAGGTAGGCCGCCAGGCATGTCAGTATGACGGCAGCCGCCATTGTCCCGAAAACTGACCGGGAAGACATTTTATTCAACAGTTCATTCATCTTTCCGAATCATTCGCTATCGTGACCGCCGCAAGCTCAAACTCTATTACAGAGGTCTCAAGGTATTTTCTGGAACGGGTATTCTGGACCTGCACCTTCTTTATCTCCGGATTTGCGACAAGCAGTTGGACAAATCCCGCCAAGGCAGAATGCGAGACGGCCATGCCGTTTATTTTTAAGTGGCTGCTGTTCAGCCAGGGTCTTTCCTCGTAAACATCCTTCCCTCCTTTGGGGACAACGACAAAATACCCGGTAGCCCGGGCCTTATCGGTTTCCTCCTCTTCGCGGGCCCGGGAAAAATTGAGTTTGGTGACCCAGACCGAATCATTGATGGCCTTGTCGATAGCGATGAACATCTGTTTTGCCGGAGGCCCGCCCCGTAAAAGTTCCAGCATCTTGAGGCGGCGCTGCAAATCCTCTTTCCTGGCGTTAAGCTGGTTAAGCTGCCTTTTCTCCTCTTCCATAAGGATTTCACCGCTTTTCAACTTTTCAGCCCTGGCGCTTTCATAGTTATAGGCAACCCCAAGGGCAATCCGGGCGCCAACCCCCAGCAGGAGAAGCACAGAAAAATAACAGAGGAAACGCTTCACGGCTCTCTGCATATTCTGCAGCCTGGTATACTCACCAGGTATGAGGTTCACATCGGTCATCTTAAATCATACCCCGCATGGCAAAGCCGACCGAAAGGGCAATATGGACCGGTCCTTCCAGGTTTATATACCTGGCGCGGCCTCCATTGACGGTAATCTGGGCCAAGGGATCAAAAACTGTTGCCGGAATGGAAAAAATCCCGGATATGAAACGGTCAACACCGGGGAAGTGCGCTATGCATCCCAACAGGTAAATATGTTCTACTGCGGTCTTTCCCCTGGTTTCGGATTTGATGAAAAGCAGCATTTTCTTTACTTCTTCAGCAACTTCATAAAAATATGGTTTCAG
>JAWVYE010000201.1:0-4239 GCA_033722905.1 Desulfobulbales bacterium | reverse complement strand
AGGCTTTGCAGATTGTTGAAGAGGCAAGCGGCTATGCGGCCCAACGGGTCAATCAAAGCAAGGGCGACACGGCCCGTTTTCTGTCCATCATGAAAGAGTACCAGGCAGCCCCGCAGGTAACCCGAAAGAGAATATACCTGGAAACCATGCAGGAAATCCTGCCCTCGGTAACGGATATCTATGTGATGGACAAGGAGCAGCGTTCCATTCTGCCCTTTCTGAATGTCGGTGGTGCCCAGCAGAAACAATAGAAATTTGACTGAATAATTCAAAGAGATAGCAATACATCATAGAGGAAAACCGGTGAACAAAATAGTTAGAACTACTCTCATACTTATATTGGTCGCTCTGATATTTACTATTGTCAACGGTGTTTATATCCTGCAGGAAGGCAGACAGGCCATCATTACCCAATTCGGCAGACCTGTCGGTCAACCCATAACAGAGGCGGGACTCCATTTCAAGCTGCCTTTTATCCAGGAAGTCACCTACTTTGAAAAGAAAATCCTTATCTGGGACGGCGATCCCAACCAGATACCGACCAATGATAAAACATTTGTATATCTCGATGTAACAGCCCGCTGGCGCATAGCCAATGCCCTGGTTTTTCTGCAGGCAGTAAATAATGAAGCACGGGCTCAGACTATCCTCGATGACATCATTGACGGTACGGTGCGCGACCTGGTGAACAAGAACAACCTGGTGGAGATCATCAGAAGCTCGGATTTTTCTGCGGAAACCATGACCAATTCTGCAATTGAAGATGAAGAGCTGCAGTATGGCCGTGACGTAATTTCAGCAATGATCCATGAAACCGCCTCCAAGATTACCCCAAAATACGGCATTGAACTTGTCGACGTGATGTTCAAGCGCGTCAACTATATTGAATCTGTGCGGCTCAAGGTATATGACCGGATGATATCTGAACGTAAAAGAATTGCGGCGGAAAAGCGTTCCCTCGGAGAAGGCCAGAAGGCCGAGATCATGGGTAAGGTCAAGCGTGAATTTCAGGAGATCATTTCTTCGGCCAAGCGCCAGGCAGAAGAAATTAAGGGGCAGGCAGATGCGGAAGCAACCAGTATTTATGCCAAGGCCTACAACCAGGACAAAGATTTTTTCTTTTTCTATAAGAGTCTTGAAAGCTATAAAACCGCGGTCGGTGATAACACCAGGTTAATCATCCCACTTGATTCTGAATTCTATAAATATCTGGATGCAATAAAATAAAAAGGAAAGTGACTACAGTGAGCTAAAATTACAAGAGGGCCAGAGTTATAATAATCGCTGGCTCAGTATCTGAGTTACTATTTTTAACATTAATAAGCAAAAAATTTAAAAGTTTTAGAACGTTAGTTCACTTTAGGAGCTAACTCTCTCTACTCGTCATCCATGGTTGGATAGCCGGGGCTGTGTTCCTTTTTAAAGGATATCCTGCCCTCCTCCTCCAGCAGCTCCATCAGCTCCTCAACCTGCGCCACCTTGTCTAGGGTATCAGTATTCAACTTGTTAAATCTGCAGTTGCAGTAGGTCAGCTGGCCCTTGCACCAGGGACATATTTCCACCGGACAACCGAGAGTATGGAATTCCCCCTCGCTCACATGGCATGACGGGCATAGTTTTGAATCTGCTGAGTATGGCTCATATACCTGCAGATCTTCAGGTTTATTGGTGAGGCTTAAAACCGAACTGTTGTCCGCATAACCAAAAAAATCAAGAAGCTCCCGGTCAATAATACCTTCGGCCAGGGTGCCTAATATATATGCAGCTACCCTGTTCACAATGTAAAGGTAATTCATGCCGTTACCGGTAAAGACACAGAGTAGAAACACTCCCTGTCTGCTGGTAAGCAGTCGTATGCCGTTAACAGAATCATCCTCTCCTTCGGGCAGGTTGACATAGAAATTGTGCAGCAGGTTTAAGGCTATGATATCGGCCTCGTATTTTTCCAGAAGCGCCTTTGCCGTTTCCATTTGCTTTTTTGGAACAGCATACTTCATAAGAAATTCTATATCTTTTTTGCACTCTTTAACAGTCTTCGGTTTTTCCATAACTATTCAGATTATCTCCCTGAATCATATTTATACTTTTGATCTTTGTATGGCTGCCCTGTCAATTGCCGCTATCCAGCGCTTGGTTTCCTCTGCAATATCCCGTGCCTGTGTAAGAGCTGTGACCACTGCTATATGGCGTGCCCCCCTTTTGACCAGATCCGGCACATGAGCCAGTTTTACACCACCCATTACGGTAAACGGCAGGTCACTGAGCGCTGCAAATCTTTCTATGGCAGCCGGGCCCAGAATAGGTGTCAGCTTTTTTTTTGTCTTTGTCTCAAACAGAGGCCCGATATTGAAGTATGAACCGCCCCTCTCCTTTACTGTTGTGACCTGCTCCGGCCAGTTGCATGAAACACCGATAATTAAATCCGGCGCTAATCTTCTTACCTCTTCAGCAGGCAGATCGCTGTTACCGAGATGAACTCCGTCTGCCTTTGCCAGGAGCGCGATATCAACCCGATTATTGACGATGAACAGGGCACCTGCTGCCTTTGTTTTTCTTCTGAATACCATGGCCTTCTTATAAAATGTCAGATCATCGGAATGTTTATCTCTGAGCTGGACAATTTTTGCCCCACCTGCCAGAACACCATCCAGCCATGCAATATCAGAACGGCCATTGGCCAACGGCTCACAGGACACGGGGTATATGGTGACCTGGTCGCGAAAAAAAGCTATTTTCTCCGCATGGGTTTTATTTTCCTGTATCATTTGTCCCACAACAAGAATTTACGTAGTCTTAAATGCCGGTTTGTCAGCCTCACATTGGGCTCACCGCCCCTGGTATCAGCACTGATTGTCCAGTAATTACTATTGGGTTCCGCCGGGGTCTGAAAAACTTTTGCTCTTAAAATAATTTTCCTCTATAATAAATAGTTTGTACTTAAAAGTCATCCGGGGCAGCAGAAATAATTTCACTTACAGAGTTCAACGGCCCTGCATTAAACAATTATTAGCAACACATCGGATGTCAACCATGTTGTGTTGCTTAACCCTGATTAAACTGCTGAAAAGGTTAATAATTATGATAAATCAATTTCTGAGTGACAAAACAGCGGAACTGACCATTGAAGGCAAAAAATATACCCTGCCCATAGTTGAAGGAACCGAGGGGGAAAAGGCCATTGATATCCGCAACCTGCGGAAGGAAACGGGCTTCATAACCCTCGACAGCGGTTACATGAATACCGGTTCATGTGCCAGTGCAATCACCTACCTCGAAGGTTCAAAGGGAATCCTGCATTACCGTGGCTATGCCATTGAAGATCTGGCTGAGAACTGTTCGTTTATTGAAGTTGCATACCTGCTTCTGCACGGTCACCTCCCTACCGCGGAAGAATACCAGCACTTCAGTTACCTCCTGGGACGTTTCGCTCTTATCCATGAGGATATGATCCACTTCTTCGATCATTTTCCACCCAATACCGCCCCAATGGCAATTTTATCATCCATGGTCAACTCACTTTCCAACTTCTACCCGGAGATGACGGAAAACCCGTTTGAAGATATCGATATCATGGCAACGCGCCTTATTTCCAAGGTCCGCACCATTGCCGCCTTTACCTATAAAAAATCCATGGGGTGGCCGCTGGTTTATCCCCGCCATGATCTCTCCTACTGCGCCAATTTTCTCAACATGATGTTTGATTCCCCGGTAAGTCCCTATATGATTAATGATGATGTTGTCAAAGCCTTAAATAAAATCCTTATCCTGCATGCCGATCATGAACAGAACTGCTCCACCTCCACAGTCCGGCTTGTAGGCAGCGCCAGGGTAAATCTCTATGCCTCCATCTCGGCAGGCATAAGCGCCCTCTGGGGCCCGCTGCACGGCGGGGCCAACCAGGCGGTTGTTGAAATGCTTGAGAACATCTATGCATCGGATGGTGACTACCAGACTTATATAAATCGTGCCAAGGATCCCAATGACCCCTTCCGCCTGGTCGGTTTTGGCCACAGGGTATACAAGAGCCATGACCCAAGAAGCAGGATTATCAAGGATGCCTGCGATGATGTACTGCGCACCCTGAATGTTTCTGATCCATTGCTTGACATAGCCAAGGAACTGGAAGAAGTAGCTTTGCATGACGAGTTTTTCATAGAGCGGAATCTTTATCCCAATGTCGACTTTTACAGTGGTATTATTTATCGGGCCATAGGCATACCAAGCAATATGTTCACAGTT
>JAWVYE010000200.1:0-4242 GCA_033722905.1 Desulfobulbales bacterium | reverse complement strand
AAACCGGAAGTCTGCGGTAAGTGCCACCTGGGTCCTGATCATCCCCAGATTGAGGTATACAACGAATCCAAGCACGGCATTCTTTACCGGGCCTTTGAGGATGAAATGAACATGGATAAACCGAAGTGGGTCGCCGGAGAAGACTATTACGATGCCCCGACCTGTTCAACATGTCATATCAGTGCAACGGCAAATCTCCCGGTAACCCATGACGTAGGGACACGGCTCAGCTGGAACCTGCGGGCCCCTATTTCAAAACGCACCAAAAACTGGAAAAAGAAACTGGCAGAAATGAAAAACGTCTGCACCTCATGCCACGGTGAGGCTTTTGTTGACGGTTTCTATATCCAGCTCGATGAATTCGTCGATCTCTACAACACCAAGTTCGCCATGCCCGCAAAGGAGATCAGGGCGCTGCTCATGGATAGAGGCGTTATCAGCAGAACAGATTTTGATGATCCCATTGACTGGATCTGGTGGGAGCTCTGGCATCATGAAGGCAGACGCGCCCGCCACGGCGCTGCAATGTCAGGACCTGATTATGCCTGGTGGCACGGCATCTATGATGTGGCCAAACATTTTTACACGGAATTCATGCCAGAAGTCAAAGAAGCCTGCGAAGAGGCCGGCAAAGAATCCCTCTATGAGGAGATACTCGAAAAATATATCAAAAGTGATCCGCGCCATGTCTGGTTTGTAGAAGGTTTTGACCCCAAAAAGGTTGACGCCATCAAGCAGTATTACCAGGAACGGTATGACCAGAAGGTAGAATAGAATATTCAGACCTCGCAGAAACTATAAGCCCCCTGGCCTGTTCAAGGCGCCAGGGGGCTTTTTATTTTCAAGCATCTGACTTGCTGCAGTAATTGCTGCTGACCGGGAACATAAAAAGCCCTGCTGTGTGAATAGAAAGGTGGAATTGGCGTCCTTGAGGGAGTCTATTCGTGGGCATGACAGCAGGGCAGACTGACAATTAGGTATAAATACTAGTATCATTAAACAAAAGCGAAGGCAAGAAAAAAACATATTTCAGGATATATATCTTATATTTTTAAAAAAATATCCTAATAAGTGTAATACATTACACCGATGCATGACAGAGATATCGTATCAGGATAGCCCCAAAAAAAACTCGCCGGGATAGCTGCTGTTACTATTGCACTATTTACCGTCGGGCCGCTGTTATACATAATGACCTCTGCCACCGGCACTGCCATGATATCCTGCCTGGATGGCATAAAGTGTGCTGGCGCCAGCAGGACAGCCGGCAGGATACAGTGCCCCTTCTTTTTGGGTTGACAAGTTACCGGAGAAGGATAAGTTGTTTTAATATGGTGATGTTGTCATGCACCTCCGGTAGAGTGCTTTGCAGCTAAAAGCCCTGCCGGAGTAAAGTGTTTTATGAATGTATGCCTGTTATATCCTAGATTGGATGCCAGGATGATTATTTTTCAAAACAAGATTATGACATAATATTTCAGGGACCGATTAATTTTATTTAAACAGACTTCTGGAACCTTATTCAAAGGGAAACCCAAATGAGCGACAAGGAAAGAAAAGACGAATCCTGGATCCGCAAGTTACCGACAATTATTATTGTTCTGGCGGTATTGACCTTTATTATCATCGTATTCAGAGACCATAAGCAATACATAAAATGGGAAGAGAACCAGACTGAGCTTACGGGAAGGTTCGAACAGACAAGCGAGGAACTGGCGCAATTACAAAAAGCTCAAGGGTCCCTTCAGGAGGTTACCGCAAAGGCTGAATCCCTGGAACAGAAGGTTTCTGATTTGACAGCCACACTTGAAAAACTGCATGCAGACAAGTCCGGTACCGAAACAACTATTACGCGGCTGCGCCAGGAGCTGGACGATATGAACGGGCGGATCCTGTCCAGCAGGAACGAATTAACCGAGTTAACAAAAGAGACTGAGGCCATCAGCAATACCAACCAGCAGCTCAGAATTGATATCTTCAATAAAAAGAGGGTCCTTGACTCGGTTGAGTTTCTGCAGCGGCAAAAACCTGCCCTGGAACAGAATATCCAGGACCTGAAAAAACGCACTGACCTTGCTGTCAAAGAAGAGCTGGAGCAACAGTCCAGAATTGCAGCTTTGCAGAATGAAATTAAAGAGGGTGAAGCAGCCATCCAGACACTGGCGGACCAGCGCGCCACTTTAAACAAGGAATTGTCGGAACTGCAGGAAAGCGTCACCAGGCTGTCCTCGCAAAAGGAGAAACTGGAAATCCTTGCAGATCACCAGCAAAAAGTTGAGTACCTGAAGTACCTGCAGAAGCAAAAAGAGTCCCTGGAAATGACTATTAATGACCTGCTGGAAAGGGGCAAGGAGCTGGAAGAGAAAAATTTACAATTGCAGCAGCAAACGCCTCAACAGTAACCCATAAAAAATTAGCCGCAAAAGGCAGTAATAAACTGATATTGTTGCAATTTTGCAATCAGTACTCAGTAAGCCTCTCCATCCAGAGGGGCTTTAATTATTGTTTTACTGAACACCACGGTCTGTTAAAAATCTTTTACGCTGACAATGAATTAACATAAATTCAAGCCCGCCCCCAGTCTCATAATAGTTTACATATATTTATTAAAAAACAAAAACCGACAAACAGATAGAAGTCCATATTTCTGCTTGAAGATAAAAAATAAGGATTGATCATGTTGGTATTATCGCCAATGTAAACCTGAAATAAATAACGCCGGAATCAGGGTCATCGACTCCCCTTCCGGTTTTTATTTTATGCAGAGATCTCTTTCTGGTATAGTGACGCCCACAGTATCACTAAAAAATTTACGCTGGTGGCAGGCAATGACCATTCAAGATTATAAAGACATGCATGCCAAAGCATGAGGGAGAAAACCGTGAAAAAATTCATTTTCATTTTTTTTATAATTCTTTGCTCGGCCACATCTGCCGTGGCTGGTGGAAAATTTATTAAATATAAAGTCCAGGAAAAATCTTACGAAGGTTATTACATAAGTCCGGCAAAGAAATCACCCCTGGTCCTGCTGTTACATGATTGGGACGGTCTTACGGATTATGAAGTGAAGCGGGCCAATATGCTGTCTGAACTGGGTTACGCTGTATTTGCTGCTGATTTATTTGGTGCAGGTGTACGACCCACAGAAGTGACCGACAAACGGCAGCATACAGGCGAACTTTATAAAGACCGGGAAAAAATGCGTTCACTGATTACGGCAGGCCTGCATACTGCTGAGGCCAATGGCGCTGATATTAGTAATGCTGTGGCCATGGGATACTGTTTTGGTGGGGCGGCAGTGCTTGAACTCGCCCGTTCAGGTGCTGACCTGAAGGGATTCGTTGCTTTTCATGGTGGCCTGGGTACTCCGGCAGGACAGGATTACTCTGATGCCAGAGGAAAATATCTCATTCTGCATGGAACGGCAGATACAGCTATAACAATGGATGATTTTGCCAAACTCGCGCAAACCCTGGAAGAAAACGGCCTGCCGCATGAAATGATCACCTATGGTGGTGCCCCGCATGCATTTACCGTTTTTGGTGGTGACAGGTACCGTGCAGAAGCTGATAAAAAGTCCTGGGATCGTTTTATCTCTTTCCTGAAGGAGACACTGCAGTAAGATTTTTTAAATCCGTATTGGTGCCACACACCATAACTCAGCCTGAGAATTCCAAATATCAGGATTGGCGGCAAACTATTTAAAATTTCACATGGAGCGCTGGCGGTGAATGTTTTTATCAATATAATTGGAGCAGTATTACTGGGTCTATTTGCTTATTTCATTTTTAAGGGAAGAACTAAAGCAAAAAGGACTAATGACTACTTCTGCAATGCCGTCAGGGTTTATGCGTTAACTGAAGAAGAAGATGCCCGAGTAGCAATTTTAACTGCTGCAAAGGCTGCCGCAAAAAAGCAACGGCATTCTATGGTTAAATATCTGCAGAGTATGGCGTCCGACATGGAAAAAGTGAGTAAAGAAAAGACTGAAATAAAATCTCATATCGATGCGTTCATTAAATCGTCAAGAGATCTGGTAGAAGAAATATCATTACAGGAATGGTCAAGCAGCGATATTATTAACCAGAAAAAAGAACTTGAAAATATAAACCCACAGTATCTTATTGCACTTGAAAAGGTTGACCCAACAATATTTGCTCAAAAGCACCCGGAATTATTTAAGTGAATATAATGACCAAAAACCTCATTGTTGCTTTAGTATTTTTAGTAGGCGTATTGTTT
>JAWVYE010000199.1:0-4254 GCA_033722905.1 Desulfobulbales bacterium | reverse complement strand
CGCAGAAGCACTCGTTGGGAAATACTGCCGCTGCTATTCCCATTCTGGATCTATATACCGGGAAAAAACTATACCTTGACCAGACCTGGCAATCAGAGCAGGGGTTGAAACGGGCGGCAAGCGCCTCACTGCGGTTCACCTGGGAGCTGACAGCACCTTCGTACTACAATGGCAGGAAATATACCGGCAATGACCTGCCGCTGGTCATTATTGCCAGTGAACCAATTTTGCAGCCACCTCCCGTTGCAGCGGCGGAAGACCACAGGTACAAACTCCTGCGGGTGTTCTCAAAAACTACCGGGATCTACCGCTACCAGACCCATGTCGCTGTTTTTGCACCGTTGTAGGAAAATGTATTCCCAGCCATAAACGTTTAAAACTGTCCCATATGGGACAAATATGGTCAGTCCCGTTGTGCCGATGGGCACATTCGCCCCGCCGTAGTTTCTCCCGCCAGGAAGAAATAATGCCGGCCACAAAAAAATAACAACAGGTCATTTTACTCTCTAACGCTGGAAAAGAGGCCCTGCCGCCTGGCACTGATTCACTGCATATACCACAATGTGGCATGGTCCTTGCTATATCAGTTGTACATTTCAGCCAGGAAAAACGGTTAATTTATATGCAACTAATACGTAATGGAAAAGGAGGAGGCAGGTGGACACCATAGTTACAGGAACTTTGAAAGGACCTAAACCGGTTGATTGCTGCAGCGACGCAAAACCCTTAGCTGATTCTGTATCAATCAGAAACAGAATGTGGATTTTCATTATTGTCGGCTTTTTTGCCCTGATAAGCATCGGCACCTATGCGTTGCATGAATATTATATCTATCTTTCCGCCTATCTCTGGTTCGGTTTTATTTACGGCATGTGCCTGCAGTACGGCCGGTTCTGTTTTGCTTCCGCCTTCCGGGACCTGTTTGCGGTCGGGGTTCCACGGATGGTGGTCGGCATCATGATTGCCACAGTTCTCTTTTCCTTTACCTCTTCATTTGTGGCATCGACCGGCTGGTCAACATTCCACCCGGCACCCTGGTCCATGCATGCCGTTATCGCCGGCATTATCTTCGGCGTCGGCATGGTTTTCGCAGGCGGTTGCGCTTCAGGCTCCCTGTATAAGGCGGGAGAAGGCAACGGGGTCTCCCTGCTGGTTATCCTGTCCATCAGCGTCACCCAGTCCACCTTTGTCGACTTGGGCGGCTGGTTCAATAAGCTTGTTCCCCAATCCTGGGCCGAATCGGCCTTAACAAAGAATTTGCCAAGCTCGATAACAGTAAGTGACGGATGGGTTGACCAGTATCTGGCCGGCTATGTCTGGGATCAGCCGGTTATCACCTTTGCCAATCTTCTCGGCCTGAAGGACACCAGCCTGATCGGTGCCTTTTTCGGCAACACCCTGGTCGGGGTAATCATTCCCGCCCTGTTACTTCTGGTCGGCGTCTACATAATCTGGTCCAGGAAGCGCTATGTCCTTAACCTGAAAGAAGAGAAGGGCCGCAGCGCCGGCATCGCGGACCACGTGCGGGGATTCTGGGCCATGATCATCGCCTCCAAGCGCACCGCCATCGCCGGTCTTTTTCTCGGCATAGCCTGCGGCATGCAGATGTTCGTCATTGAAGGGCTGCGCATGAAGTTCGGGGTCAAGAATGCCGGCACCATCCTGCAGCGCATCGGTTTTGATTTCGGCATATCGGCGAAAGGTACTGTCTTTGATCCCGGCTACTGGTACGTCACCACCCAGGAGGCGCAGTGGGTCGGCTGGATCGCCCAGAAGCTGGGATGGAACAATATGGACAACATCTATTTCGGTTGGGTCAACGGCATTCCGAGCCCGGCCATAAATCCTGCTGACTGGATGTCCGTTGCCCTTATCGGCGGGGCCGCTGTCATGGCTCTGCTGAACAATGAATTCAAATGGAAAAAACCGACCAGGGAACTGGCGATCTGGGCCCTTATCGGTGGCGCTCTGATGGGAATCGGCTCCAGGCTTGCTCTTGGCTGCAATGTCGGCGCCTTTTTCGTCAGGACGGCCAACGGGGATATTTCCGGCTGGTCATTTGGCCTCGGCATGATCGGCGGCGCTTACATTGGCGTCAAATTTTTCAACTGGTACACGGAAAGAAAAATGGCCCGCGAAATGGCAAATTTAAATATTGACCTGTAAACCTATATTTGGAGACTGAAACAATGGCTATGAATTTAACCCAGAAGGAAACAGGGCACTATGTCCTGGATGTCAAGGGGTATGTCTGTCCCCACCCGCAACTCTACACCAAGAAGGTCTTGGAAAAACTCAAAAGCGGCGACCGGCTGGAACTTGTCTTTGACAACCCGTCATCCGCCGAATCCATTACAGCCATGTGCGCCTCTGAGGGAAATCCGATCCTCAGCAAGGTAAATGAGGGCGCAGTCTACATATTCGAGATCCAAAAAGCATAAAGGAGCAGGGGAAAATGAAAAAAAACACTCTGTGGTTTGTAAATCTCATTGTTATCGGTTTTCTGGGTTTCATGGTCGGCTACAGCGTTCCTCCCTTTATTGAAGTTGGCTTTGGTGACAACATCGAACAACTGGAGGAGGGAGAGCCTCTGCCCGATGATCTCTTAAAACAATACGAGCATCTGTATCAGGATGATGAAGAAGATGAGTAGAAAGGTGAAGATATGAAAAACACGCACTGGTTTATTCTCGCGGTCCTTATCCTGGGACTTGGATTTGTTGGAGGGTATGCTGTTTCCGCCCATACCGGCACTGAGCCGGGCTACTTTGGTGCCGTAGAGGCTGCCGGATATGGCGGTGCCACTGAAGAAAAGATTGAAGGCCTCACAGATGAGGTACAGGACTATTACAAAAATCTTGGGAAGTAGTTTTTCCCAGAACAAATAACAAAGTGTGCCGCAGCATGACTGCCATGGTTCTGGTTGCTGGTGAAGACAAAAAAATGCTGGAGGGAAAAGTGTGATGAAAAAACTAAGAACATTATTGTTGGCAGCAGTGTGCCTGCTTCTGGCAGCAGTTACTACCAATGCCGCCGAGTGGGCCAACCCCCATCTCCTGGTGACACCCGAGCAGGTTAAGGAGAATATTGATAAAGGCGACTGGGTGGTTGTTGATGCCAGGGAACTGAAGGATTATGCCAAAGGCCATATCCCGGGGGCAATAAGCCTTGGGAAAAGGGTAAAGAAGGCATTGCGTGATCCGACTTCAAGGCTGTTCACGGATGTAGCCAAATATGAAAAACTGCTGGGCAAGGCAGGAATCGGCAACGACACCCATGTTGTCTTCTACCATGGCAATGAAAAGACTCTCACCGATGCCACGGTTGGTTTCTGGGTTATGGAGTACCTGGGGCATGACAAAGTGCATTTCATGGACGGCGGTCTGGAGGCCTGGCGGAATTCCGGCTTCCGTCTTGAAAAGGACCCTACAATCAAGGAGCCGAAAAACTTCAAAGCCAATGTTGCTCCAAGTCGGTATGCTTCCACCGATGAAATCCTGCAGATTGCGACAAATCAGCTGAACGGGGTGCAGTTAATTGATTCACGCTCCAAGAAGGAACACCTGGGACAGGACATGCGTGCTATCCGGGGAGGGCATGTTCCCAACACGACGATTAATGTATCCCACAAGGATACAATGATCAAAGAGCTAGATAAAAAAACCGAAAAAATGGAGGCAACGGGGTTCATCGATGCTGATGCAGTTCACGAAAAATTTGCCTCGCTTGACAGGAACAAAAGGACCATCGGCTATTGCCAGACAGGCACACGCTCAACCCTGACGTATCTGCAGCTGCGGCTGCTTGGTTTCAAGAATCCTGCCAACTGGGATGATTCATGGCGGGTCTATGCATCAGACCTGGCGCTCAACCGTCCCATTGAGGCGCCAAATGGAGTCCAATGGTATAACTTTGACAAAGTTAACAAGGACCTGAAAAAATTGACCAAAAAGGTCAAGGAGCTTGAAGAGACCATTGCCAAGCTAGAGAATACAGAGGAGTAATTGACAGAGCAATAAGCACATTGCGAAAGTCTTCTGCAGGCACCAGGTTGACTCCGGCGAAGGCTTACAGCTACACTACTGTATAAACAAGAATAATTTTCATTAGAAATAACAAAGGCCCTTTCCGGTGATCCGGGAGGGGCCTTTGTTATTGGGAAATCACCTTTTTGGGGCCAAAGCAACTCCTTAAAACACCGTTTACCCAACCCCATATCCCCATTTGTCACCTGCAGAGCTTTGCAACATTTTG
>JAWVYE010000198.1:0-4270 GCA_033722905.1 Desulfobulbales bacterium | reverse complement strand
CGTTCACTGATCTCCTTGAGCAGGGGCTTGGCCTTATCCAGCATGTCCCGGTTAAAATAATTAATTGCCAGCCCCATGTGCCGCTGCAGGTTGGATTCATTGATATTGAGCATGTTGGCGGGCGGGGTGACGGTCTGCTCCTGCAAGCGTTCCCGGGCATACGTGGCCCAGGGGGTGCCGGAAAATTTTTCCGCCACCAGCCGCATTCTCGCCGTTCCTGCCTGTTTATCGCCGCTGCGCAGAAGTAGCAGGCCCAGATGATATTGCACTTCCGCAATCCTGTTCCCTTGCGGATAACGCTCTATATATTCCTCGAACGCCTTTATGGCTTCGGCGTCTTTTTTTTCTAGGTAATAGGTTATGCCGATATAATAGGAGGATTCCCGGGCCAGGTTGGCCAGGGGATATTCAGTGATAAATTTTCTGAAGCCTTTACGCGCCTGTTCATACTGAGCTGCATCCTTGTAGCGGATACTTTTATTATAGCCCCGGTACGGCTCATTTATGTAGGTATGGTAGGAACCTGCTGCGATGACCAGAAGGGCTGCCAGCAAAATAACCAGCATGGTTGTTTTGCGGGCAGAGGGATTTGGGTCGGGCAAAAGATTCTCCAGGAGGGACACCGGGTCCCGGAAGCGTTTTGCAACCATCAGCCAGGCGGTTTGCCCCTTTTTGCCCGGCAGGGGAATATGCAACAACAGGACAAATAATCCGCAGAAGGTCATAAGCTGACCAAGCCTGTTCCAGGGGCCTGACCCGTAATACAGGCGCACGTTCTCTTTCTGCGGGTAAATGAGCATGAATGAGGGCGAAGCCAGGAAAATTTTTGCCGCCCCCTCTACCTGCCAGTTCGGGTGATAAGAGACCTTCACCAGATGGGGCTTGCCGGGACAGCTTGTCTGCAGCAGGATTTCCTGGGCCTTGATTGTTTCCGCAACATTGCATCCTGAAATGTCAAGAGAATGCCTGGGGAGCTCATCCAGTGAGTGAGTGGTCAAGGCCAGCGGGCCATCATTTTTTCCCATGCCTTCTGCATTGAATACCAGGTGAACATCATGCAGATTATCCCGGCTGAACCAGCGGTGCGCCACCTCCTTCCAGGGTTCTGCACCCCGGTAGGCAACAGGCTTGTTGGGCAGCGGCTCCACATATCGGGCCCCGCCGGATGTCAACTCCCAGATTTCATACTGGCCTATGTTTTTGATCCTGGTGTATCCGTCAACCTGCCGCAATGACTGTTTTGCAGCACTGCTTTTGATGACAAGGTTATTAACGTTAAAGAGTTTGAGGTAGTCCCGGGCCCTGGCCAGGTCCATCTTTGTGTAGCTGTACTGCGGAAAGGGCTGCGAACTTTCACGCGAAACCATGGACTGAATGTAAAAGACAAATGGCGCGCTGATGGATGCCTGCATGTAGAGGCCCTCCAGGGTGGCTCTACCGGCGAAAAGCGGCAGGGACTCAAAGGCCCGGGTTGAACCGAACATGTTATGGTCCTGGGAATGTTCGAACACGACCCGGGGATCCTGAAAATCCCCGGCCAGCACCCTGTTTATTTTCTCAAACACGGTCCAGGCCCTTTTGGCCTCAAAGCCTTCATAATTCCACTTGGTCCAGCCGGTTACAGGACCGACCCGGTCACCGGTCCAGTATATGGTTCCTGCGGTTGCTGCAATAAGAACAAGCCAGTTCAGGCCCCGGCGGTTCAGGAAAGACCGGCTGATCCAGCCCAGAGCAAGGGCCGCCATAAGGCAGAGCATCAACTGGCCGTAAGGAACATAGCGGATATCAACAACACCGATGCGCGGCGCTGCCACAAAAAAGACAACTGCTGCAGCCAGGCCGAACCAGAGATATGCGAGCACTGAAAGGAGTTTTGCGCCGGAGTTATGAAGTGTCATAAGACCGAGCGGCACAAGGATGATGCTGCCGGCAAGACCGGTGGCCACAAAGGGCAGAAGGATATCCGGCACCACTTCTTTTATGGAGTAGATGGTCCAGACCAGATGATAGGACGTGGTGTATTTTGTAAAAACAAGGAGGGGCACGAGCCAGAACGCCAGCAGGCAGAAACCCAGGGCATAGACCCTGAAGAGATAGAAAGCCCTTTTGCTGAATCCATAAGGAGTTATGAGCAGAAAGAGGGAAACGGCCTCGGCAAACAGCAACGTATAGCCGTGGCTGAAGCCAACGAGAAAAACCAGGACGGCATTGCGGATAATCCATTTGTCCTCAAGGGCACCCCGATAAAGGCTGCCAATCAGGACAAGCGACAGCGCCATGCTGAAACTGTAGGAGAACTCGCCGGCCAGGGTGCTGAGAATATTGCCGCCCCACATAGAATTTGCCGAGTTGAACAAAAACGGCAGCATAAAGGCTGCCCCGAGACCGGGACCGGGGAAAGGACAGCGCAGCAGCCGCAGCATGGTATAGGACGCTACAGGCAGCATGGCGGTACCCAGCAGGGTACCCAGCTTAAAAGCGACCTGCAGCGGCATGACCAGGTCAAGCAGGCACATGACCAGAAACGGCAGGGGGAAATAGAACTGCAGAATAGGAAAGCCGGCGTAGTTGCCCATGGTCCAGCCGCTGATATTGCCCGCCGGCAAAAGGGTGTGACGCAGGTATTCCAGGGTATAGTAATGGGAGGCCGTATCACCGCCGGTCGTTACTGTTGCGGTGAACAGTGACGGGAGGTCGATTTTTGAAAAAATAAAAACCTCAACAGCAAGCAGGACAAGAATATCGAGAATTTGCGGTATGTTGTCAATGCTGAAAAGCCAGCGCCGTATTTTAGTGCTCAGAATAACCCCGATGAAAAGCAGCGCCGCCATGAGCAGCACCGCTGCATATAAAGCGGTATGGATTTTTTCCGCCTCCAAAGAGGTTTCGCCGGGGGCGCTTTCGACCGGCACTGCAACCTGGGCAGTGGCAAGGTTATGTACGCCTTCACTCTTATATTCAACGGCAAAGAAAACCCCATAGGTGGAACCTTCATTACCGCTGACATTTTTGACCGTAAATGCTGCCGCCCCCTTGCCGTCCTGCAGGCTGACTTTTCTGGCAAGGGGCGCCAGGGAAAGATCATCAGGCGCATGACCTGTAACCGATACTGAATGGACAGAGCGGTCCTCCGTTTCAATTTCGAGGCTGACCTCACCTTTACGGGCAGCGCCATCTAATACAGCTTCGGCTTGCAGCGTGTTTTTCCCCGGAGCACCGATAACCACATGCGCCAGGGATGCACTGGAAACGCTTATGCCGTCTGCATGCTGGTATAAAATCGTAATGTATACGGGATAGGAGCCGTAAAGGTTTTCCGGCAGGTCAAAGCTGATTTTTGCCTCTGCAGACTGGCCCGGCCCTAATCGTTCCGCAATGAAGACCTGGTGCTGTTCAGTAAAGAATTTTGCAAGAATTTCAACCTCATGGGCGGTATCAGTACCTTTATTGGTTATATTGAAACCTGCTGTAATTTCGCCATTTTCCACACCTGTGGTGGCAGAAAGCTCCAGGGTGACCTGCCCGGCCCAGGACAGGGAAAAACAGCCGCCAAGCAAAAGAAAAAGTATTATGGTGGCGGTAATGCCGCAGGGTTTTTTCATCTGATACGCTGTTATTCAAATTAGGTTTTGCTGCAGAGCATTATAAAGACATTTGCAGACAAACAAAGTATTATTCATTTTTTTGGCGAAATTAAAAGAAATAATTTCAACGATATGCAATTTAACCAAGAGCTGCTGCCCGGGAAATTGATCCGCCGCTACAAACGCTTTCTTGCCGATGTGCAGCTGGATAATGATAAAATTATTACCGTCCATTGTCCCAATTCCGGATCAATGCTGGGCTGTTCCGATCCGGCCAGCCCGGTGATGCTTTCCCATTCCGAAAACCCCCGGCGCAAATATCCCCATACCCTGGAAATGGTCAAAGCAGGAAATGTCTGGGTCGGAGTCAATACGGCGCTGACAAACGTACTGGTACGTGAGGCCTTAGAAAGCGGGGTTATACAAGATTTTGGCCCCCTTGATGGGATCAGGCAGGAGGTGAAAACATCCGCCGCCACCCGGCTTGATTTTCTCCTGGAGAAAGAGGGCAGAAATATCTACCTGGAGGTAAAGAACTGTTCCCTGGCCGAAAACAGGGCAGCCATGTTTCCGGATGCCGTCACTGCCCGGGGCACAAAGCATTTAACAGAACTGGCAGCATTGCACCGCCAGGGGCACGGGGCTGCCGTGCTTTTTTGTGTCCAGCGGCAGGACGCTGAATTTTT
>JAWVYE010000197.1:0-4271 GCA_033722905.1 Desulfobulbales bacterium | reverse complement strand
CTCGCCGCCTAATACAACAATACCGCTGCCCAGCTTGTCGCGGATGGAGTCCCCCACCTCACGCAGGGTTTTAGGGGAATCAAGAATTACGCGGGATACGACAACTTTTGTATTGTCAACAACTATGGCATTATTGATGATTGTATCTATATCAGCCAGTGTCAGTTTGGCGGTCAACCTGCTTACTTCTTTTTCCAGGTCTTTGTTGGCATCGAGCAATTTTTCAATTTTAGACTCAAGGTTTTCAGGCGGGACCTTAAGCAGACCGGAAAGTTTCGCCAGCTGAGACTCATGGGCCTGGAAGAGGTTAAAGGCATCAGGTCCGGTCACTGCTTCCAGGCGCCGGACCCCTGCGGCAATACCTGTTTCAGCGATAATCTTTACCAGGCCAATCTCGCCGGTCGCCCTGACATGGGTGCCGCCGCACAGCTCTTTACTGAAGTTGCCGATGGATACCACCCGGACTTTATCGCCGTATTTTTCGCCGAACAGAGCCACCGCACCGGATTTCACAGCCGCTTCCCTGTCCAGCATTTCAGTATTGAGCGCGGTGTTTGCCCTGATTTCTTCGTTGGCGATTTTTTCAATTCTTTCAAGTTCTTCGGGGGTAATGGGCGAAAAATGGGTGAAATCAAAACGCAGACGTTCCTCGGTAACCATGGATCCGGACTGTTTGACATGGTCACCGAGAATCGATTTCATGGCTGCATGCAGAATATGGGTGGCTGAGTGGTTGCAGGCAATGCGCTGGCGTCTGCCCTCCATAACTTTCAGTTCAACCTGATCGTCCAGCGCCAGTGAACCCCGGACAATTTCAGCTTCGTGCAGTATGACACCGTCTGCCACTGCTATAGTGTCCAGGACTCTGGCCAAACCGTTTTGCCCGACTATTTCACCCTGGTCGCCAATCTGGCCGCCGGCTTCGGCATAAAAGGGGGTCTCGGGGCAGAAGATGGATACGTGTTCACCCTGAATTGCCTTACCGGCGTCTTCCCCTGCATGATCAAGCAGCCCTTTAATGACTGAATCTGCCCTGTGGGTTTTGTAGCCGACAAATCCTGCCCTATGGCCTGCGTCCACAAGTTTTTTCACTCCCGGGGGCATGGCCGCCAGGGAGCCGCCTTTCCAGGATTTTTTTGATTGGGCCCGCTGCTCTTCCATGGCCCTGGCAAAGCCGGGTTCGTCAATGGAAAAATTCTGTTCAAGGGCAACATCACGGACAATATCCACCGGAAAACCATAGGTGTCATAGAGCTTGAAGATAAAGTCGCCGTGTATGGTGCTGCCGCCTTCTTTTGCTACTCTGCTGATCTCGCTGGTGAGCATGGCAAGACCATGGTCAAGGGTTTCGCGGAAGCGTTTTTCCTCGTTATTGACAACCTTAGCCAGCAGGGTTGTCGTCTCTGCAAGATGCGGGTAGGCAAGTGCCATGTTTTTTACGACTTCAGCCGTGACTTCAGCCAGAAATGACCTTTCAAGACCGAGGGAACGGCCGAAACGCACGGCCCTTCTCATGATGCGGCGCAGAACATAGCCGCGGCCTTCGTTGGAGGGCAACATGCCGTCAGCCACCAGAAAGGCCGTGGCCCGGCAGTGGTCCGCTATCACTTTCATTGCCGTGTCGGTCTGTTTGTCGGCACCATACGGTTTCCCTGACAGGCCGGATATTTGGTTAATTATTGGAGCAAAAAGATCAGAGTCATAATTCGTCAGCTTGCCCTGGACAACTGCAGCGATACGCTCCAGGCCCATGCCGGTGTCAATACTTGGCTTGGGCAGGGGAGTCATCTTGCCCGTCTCATCCCGGTAGAACTGCATGAAAACCAGATTCCAGAGTTCAAGGTAGCGGTCGCATTCACAGCCCATTTTGCAGTCGGGACTGCCGCAGCCTGCTTCGGGGCCCTGGTCGATATGGATCTCAGAACAGGGTCCGCAGGGCCCGGTGTCACCCATGGCCCAGAAATTGTCTTCTTCGCCGAGCCGGACGACCCTGCCCTGGGGCAGACCTTCAATTTTTTCCCACATTGCAAAGGCTTCGTCGTCATCTTCGAAAACCGACACCCAGAGTTTCTCTGTGGGCAGGCCGAGATCCACGGTCAGGAATTCCCAGGCTAAACGGATCGCCTCCTCCTTGAAATAATCACCAAAGGAGAAATTGCCCAGCATCTCAAAAAAGGTGTGATGCCGGGCCGTGTAGCCGACGTTTTCGAGGTCGTTGTGTTTACCCCCGGCCCGGACGCAGCGCTGGCAGGTGGCGGCCCGCTTGTAGTCCTTCTTCTCCTCCCCCATGAAGACCCTTTTGAACTGTACCATGCCGGCATTGGTAAAGAGCAGGGTGGGATCATCATGCGGTATAAGAGAGGAGTCCTCAATTATCGCATGGTTATGATTTTCAAAAAACTTGAGAAATTTTTCACGAATTTCATTACCGGTCATGTCAGTTTCCAATGTGTTATTATTCCAGAGTGCTTGACAGTTATTTCAAATGGGGCAGCATGGCTTTGAAAGCCGGACTTCCTGCCTTATAGAGCAGTTCATACACCGCCATTTCCGTGGAGCCGACAGTCATGCCCAGGGCTTGCATCCTCATAACCGCGAGCTTGGCATTTCTCTTATTTCTCGAGGAGATGGCATCTGCCGCAATCCAGGGCTGGTAGCCGGCCTTCAATGCTCCCATGGCGGTCTGGAAGATACAGATATGGGCTTCGGCTCCAGCAAGTATAATTGTGTCAACGGTTTTGGGCAGCGTGGTCACCATGTTGCTTACGCCAGGATTGGCAAAACCATTGAATTCTATCTTGTCGATACACTCTGAATCGGTCAGCAGCTCCTCTAATTCAGGCACAAAGGGACCAAGCCCTTTTTTGTATTGCGTCGTGGCCAGGATGGGAATTTCAAGGGTTTTGGCGCACTGAATAAGAAGGCTGGCATTGCGTATTACCCTGTCAGCCTTGTGAATAGCTGTCATGAGGCGCTCCTGGGGATCAACGATCATGAGGCAGCACCGCTCCGGCGTTAATAAATCATATTTTTCGTGCATGGCATATTCCTGGTGGATTAAAGGCATCAAGCTGTTCCTCTATGAAAGCAGTCAACTTTCAGGAACAGGCCCATGAAAAGGTGCCGAGACAATGTTAAACATAGCAGTATAGCTTTTGCTTTTACTTTATCAAGAATAATTTAAGCGATGCGGAAAAATATATGGACATATTGATAAACGTAAGCCTTGAAGGTATCGGTTTATAATATTTAAGGAGTTTGGTCTTGCTCAAAATACTGATTATTGGCATCATTAACCTACAGGTTATACAGTAATATGCCCTGCCGTTTCAGGTAAATTTCCGGGCAGGATATTTCATAAGGAGCTACACGCAAATGCTGCAAGAAGAGATCATAGATTTTTTCGAAAATGTCATGCCCTTTGATAAACTTTCCCGGGACAGCCTCGAGGAAATGGTGGCCAGCATAACCATGGAGTATTACCCCAAGGGAAGGCAGATTCTCACTCAGGACGGTCCGCCGAGCGAATTCCTCGGGGTCATAAAAAAGGGGGGAGTTAAGGTATTTCAGACCTCAGAGGGCAGTGAAGAAGTTGTCGTTGATCTGCGGGGTGAAGGGGAGCACTTTGGCATGCTGTCCCTGATCAGCGGCGATCGTTCACGAAATAATGTCGTCACCGTTGAGGACACCATATGCTACCAGGTGCCCCGCAAAACGGTTCTTGGCGTTCTGCAGAAGAATCCGGAAGTAAACGAATATTTTATCAAATCATTTTTTGTCAACCTGCTTGACAAGACATACGAAGAGACACGCAAGGCATATACAGGGGGCACAACCGGTGAGCAGGTTCTGTTCAGCACAAAAGTCAAGGATATTGTCCGCACAGAACCCATAACCATTTCGCCGGATACTACAATTCAACAGGCAGCGGCTGAAATGGCCACCCATAAAATCAGTTCGCTGGTAGTTGTTGATCCTGGGGGGGTGCCCCTGGGTATTGTCACAGACCGCGACTTCAGGGAAAAGGTTGTTGCCGAGGCCAGGGATGTCGCCAATCCCATTAAAGACATAATGAATACTCCTCTTATCACCATCGACTCCGAGGAAAACTGTTTTGAGGCGGTGCTGCGCATGATCCGGCACAGGATTCATCATATCCTTGTCCTGGAAGGCGAAAAACTGGGAGGCATGCTGACCAACCACGACTTCATGCTTTTCCAGGGCTCATCTCCCACAATACTTGTTAAGGAGATAGGCCAGATAAAGACAAT
>JAWVYE010000196.1:0-4286 GCA_033722905.1 Desulfobulbales bacterium | reverse complement strand
TATTTCTCTAAATCAGATTAAAATAATTGCCGTGGATTTGTGATTTCCCGAAATAATTGCCAGAATTCTTGCATATAAGGGTTTTACGGATATAGAAGATATCAGGAACTTTCTCAATCCCTCGCTCCGGCAACTGCCGCGCCCCCAGCTCCTGAAAGGTATGGCAGAGGCAGTGCCGATAATGCAGCAGGCTTTAAAGCACCAAAAACCTGTAACCGTGTTTGGCGATTTTGATGCTGACGGGGTTTCATCAACCGCTCTTCTCTCCTTGTTTTTCAGGGAACTGGGTGTAAGGCTGCATTTTTACATCCCTGACCGTTTAACAGAAGGATATGGCCTCAATTTGGGGGCCATCAGAAAAATATATGAACATAACACTCAGCGTTGGGGGGAAGCCGGCATTCTTATTACCGTGGATTGCGGTATCAGTGATGTTGAGGTCGTTGAAGAGGCAATAACACGCGGCTTTTCAGTGATCATTACCGACCATCACAGACCGCCTGGAAGACTGCCCCGGGCCCACGCAATCATCAACCCTCTCCAGTCCGGCTGCCCATTTCCCTTTAAGAATCTGGCCGGGGTCGGGGTTGCTTTTTACCTTATCCTTGGTATGCGTGCCGACCTGGTGGCAAATGAATATTGGCCTGAAGACAGAATCCCCAATCTCAAGTCATATATGGACCTGGTGGCTATTGGAACAGTGGCGGATCAGGTTCCTCTTTCCGAGTGCAACAGAATCCTTGTCAAGGCAGGTTTGGAGATCCTTAACCAGTGCAACCGTGTAGGCCTGCAAAAACTGCTTGATAATGCCAGAAACTATGATACGACAATAAATGTGGAGGATATTGCCTTTCGCATGGCCCCCCGAATCAATGCGGCAGGGAGAATCGGCTCAGCGCACAAAGCTTTAAAACTCATGACAACGAATGTACCTGAAGAAGCAGAGCAGTATGCCGATGAACTTGAAGAGGCAAATGCTGCCAGGAAGGGTATTGAAAACCGGATTTTTGAGCAGGCTGCTGAGATGGCTTCACCTGAGATGCTTGCAAATGAAAACTCCCTGGTCCTGTACAACAGTGACTGGCACCAGGGAGTTCTGGGCATTGTCGCCAGCAGGCTGAGTGATCATTTTAACCGTCCCACTATACTGCTTACCGATTACAGCGATGGGGAAGAAAGCCGAGAAGTTACTTTTATGAAAGGTTCGGGGCGCTCCGTCAATGGCCTTGATATTCACCGGGCGGTTACGGAATGCCAGGAGGTTCTAGAACGTTTCGGGGGGCATGAGGGAGCTGTTGGCCTTACCATGCTGCCCCGGGATTTCGACTGTTTCAGGACCTTATTTGACAGGGCGATCGCCACCCAGAAAAGTACAAAAAAGCTTCCTGCAGCATCAACCCTGATGCTGGATGGAGCAATCTCCCTGCAGGAACTGGGCGACTCAAAGTTTCTGGCTGCCTACAGCATGCTTTCCCCGTTTGGCAGGGGAAACGAGGAGCCGGTTTTCTACATGAAGGGCCAGAAATTATTGAATATGCGTGAAGTGGGGAGAAACCATCTGCGCTTCACTGTCCAGGATAACGGCCGCTTCATGAGTGGAATTGGTTTTAATTTGGCCCATCACCTGCCCCTGGCACAAAATAATCTGGTGGACCTTGCTTTCACCCTGCGGTTCAAATCCTATCGCGGCAATGACAGCTGGGAGATACACCTGTTGGATATTAAGCCTGCCGGGGAAAGCAACCTTTAAGAAAGGTTACTACCTGGTGTTAATTATTGACATAATAAAAAATATATTAAAATATAATGTTATGTCCGAGGATATTATTCTGGCCATTGACAGCAATATGTCTTTATGACGCCGACTGATGGGTGTTGAAGCACTACATATGAACTTACTCATTGCAACGAACATCAAGGTCAGTAACATTATTAAAATTTTCTCCGATGCGGACTATACCGTATACAACTGTCATTTCGAATCAATAATCGAGGCCACAGAACGTTTTTCTCCGGACCTCATATTGCTTTACTGCGGCTGCAGGGTAAAAAGCTGCCTGCAGACACTGAAAGGGGTAAAATCCGGGTTTCCATCCATCCCGGTCATCTTTCTGACCAGGATAAGCGCCGAACATATTGCCATTGAGGCCTTCCGTTTAGGAGCCAAGGACTACTTCAGGGAACCCCTTGATTTTAATGAACTGAAGACGACCATCAATAACCTGGCAAAGTACATCAGCCAAACCAGTGAGAAAAGACAGGCTGCTGTCAGCCCGGCAAGTGTCATAACCCATAACTCTTTTGCATCTCTGCCGGGAAGTATCAGTAATGTGGTCCTTTATATGGAAAAGAATCTGGCAAAGGACTTGAACCTCGAGAAACTGGCAAAAAAAGCGGCTATGAGCAAGCACCATTTCTGCCGGGTTTTTAAAAAACATACCGGTACGACTCCCATTCATTTTCTCACCTGCAAGCGTATTGAAAAGGCCAAACTGCTTCTGCTGGACGAAAGCCTGACCATTGCCAATGTAATTTCAGCAGTAGGCTTTCATGACCAGAGTAATTTCATCAAGAATTTTAAAAAGATTGAAGGTGTCACTCCAAGCCTGTACCGCAGAGACAACCTCAGTATACCCGACCGGACGACCTGACAGCCTGCTGGCGGCTCCGGTAAGCAACCTGCAATTTCCATCCAGAAAAATACAACCCGGGAATCTGCATCCCATTGGATACTGTCACTTGCACTGAAAAAATCTTTGCACTCTTTTGTATCTGATATTTCAAGAAATTTTCGCCTGCCAAGTTTTGAACTATATTGGTCAGTTAATTAAACTGACAGCAGATATAAATATACCACATTGTGGTATATTTTGTTAATTATTGACAAAACTTTAGCAATGTTTAACAAGATTTTATTTATTATTTCATATATAAGTAATTGTACGTAAAACTCTATTGAAATTGGCGTAATTTTTTTCGAAATCTATTCTGGCCTTTATAAATAACCCTAATGATAAGGGTCACAAATAACTGTCGTTTTGGCAATAATGATTCCCATATGGGAATCCGTTTTTACTGGTTTTCATCTTCTCTTACCAGCGATCAGCCATATAAAGGAGGTGAACAACAAAAATACGGCGCAGGCAAGTTCTGGAGATGGAAGTCGTTAATAAACCTTTTTAAAGGAGTTTGAGTATGAAGAAATTTATCAGCATTGCAATGTTTGCAACAACACTACTTTATTTCGGGTTTGCCCAGGGTGCACTTGAAGTACCGGATATTATCAAGATGCCCGGCACACAACCTGAAGAGGTAAGTCTGGAATCTCCGGGCAGGTGTTTGAACTGCCATGAAGGATATGAAACCAACCCCCGGGTAGAGCCCGGATTCGGGTGGATGGGTGCTGCCATGGGCAATGCGGGCCGCGATCCGATATTCTGGGCAACGCTTACCATTGCCGAGCAGGACCTGGACGGTGCCGGCGACCTCTGTATCCGCTGTCACAGCGCGGGTGGATGGATGGGAGGCCGCTCAACACCCACCGATGGATCAGGTTTGGCTGCCAGCGATGAAAACGGCATTGACTGCGACACCTGCCACCAGTTGACCAACCCGAATGTAGCAGAGCATGTCGGTGTCATGAATGATCCATTCTATGCCAACCAGGGCGACAGTCTGGATCCCGCATCAGCCCTGGAAGCCTATTATGGCAGCGGCATGTATGTCATGTCCAATGATTTCGGCAAGCTCGGCCCTTACGCCGAGGGTGATGCTGTGGCCCGGCATCAGTTCACCGAGTCAGATTTTCACCGGGATGTTGACTTCTGCGGCACCTGCCACGATGTGTCCAACTCGGCGGTTGGCCAGCTTGCTCCTAATGCAGGTACTCAAAACCTGTCAAGTGCACCAGGTGTAATCAGGGATAGCGGATTGGGAGCACCGTTTGACAATACTCCTCTTGCTGACAAGGCTGCCTTTAACAATCCGCCCTATGCCTATGGTATAGTTGAGAGGACTTTCAGTGAGTTCAAGTCGAGTCCATTTGGTACCGATGATCTCACTGCACGCATACTTGTGGATGATTTTACCACGCTCCCAGCAGACCTGCAGGATCCCCGGGGCTCATTATTCAACGCCTATATGGCATCAACAAATAATGATCGCGGCACCGCCAATTATGCTGACGACCTTAATACTCCTGGTGGACCATCCCCCAGGTATTTTTCCTGCCAGACCTGCCACATGCGGGCCATCACCGGCAGGGGCTGTGACAAGAGTGATGCCCC
>JAWVYE010000195.1:0-4306 GCA_033722905.1 Desulfobulbales bacterium | reverse complement strand
GAAATAGTACCGGTTGATTTTTTAAGGCAGTTCAATGAGGAGCAGCTTAAGGGAGCCATTCGCTATTGCAGAGCACTGCAGATACGTATTGACAGGGCCTATGTTTCGCCAGCCAAAGACAGGACAAAAGCCAGGCAACTGGCCAGGCATGCAGACAAGCTGAAAACGTTCAAGACAAAGGAACCGTCGCCGGCCTGCCGGGAATTGCTGCAGGAGTACCGCAATATGCTTGCAGAATACAAAATTTCTCTATTTGCGCAGGAGATGAAAACAGAATTTCCGATTTCAGCAACGCGACTGGAAAAAAAATGGCTGGAAATTTTACACTCCTGTTGATTGCGAAAGTGCTTTGCATCACACTTGGAAGTGCATTATTAATGTACAATATCATAGTAAAAATCTATTAAACTAAAAAAATAAATGGCCTCTGAGATACCCGTACATATTCCCCTTGCCGAACGCATGCGGCCTGCTCGCATAGAAGACTTTGTCGGCCAGGAAGAGTTAGTTGGTGCCGGAAGGATCCTTGATAGGCTGATCAGGCAGAAAAAAATCCCTTCCCTTCTCTTATGGGGCCCTCCTGGAAGCGGTAAAACAACCCTGGCAAGGATTTTGGCCCAGAAAATGGCAGCAGATTTTGTATTTTTTTCTGCCGTCCTGTCAGGAGTCAAAGAGGTAAGGGCAATTGTTGCCAGGGCTGAACAACAAAAGGATGCTATTCAGACCATTCTGTTTGTTGATGAAATACATCGTTTCAATAAGGCCCAGCAGGATGCTTTTCTGCCGCATGTTGAAAGCGGCCTGCTGACTTTGATCGGCGCAACCACTGAAAACCCGTCTTTCCAGGTCATCGCGCCCTTGCTTTCACGCTGCCGGGTCCTCGTGCTTAAACCTTTGTCAGGAAAAAATCTGCAGATTATCCTTGAACGGGCCCTGCATGACAAAAAAAACGGCTTGGGCCGCCAAAATCTGCAAATCGAGGCAGGGGCCATGGAGCATATCTGCTCCCTGGCTGACGGTGATGCGAGAATTGCGGTGAATATCCTTGAGGTGGCAGCTGATCTTGCCGAACCTGGAGGCAAGGCTGACGACAAAATACAGATTATTACCGTTCATGCCGCCGAGGAGGCAAGCCAGAAAAGGCACCTGCGTTATGATGCAGCAGGTGAAGAACATTACAACCAGATATCCGCTCTGCATAAAAGCCTGCGTGACAGTGACCCGGATGGTGCCCTCTACTGGCTGGCCAGGATGTTGGCTGCAGGAGAAGATCCCCTGTATATTGCCAGGCGGCTTATACGATTTGCCTCTGAAGATATCGGCATCGCAGATCCCCAGGCTCTCACCGTTGCACTAAGCTGCCGTAATGCCTATCATATACTGGGGTCACCCGAAGGAGAGCTTGCATTGGTTGAAGCTGCAATTTATCTGGCAACCGCACCAAAAAGTAATGCCCTGTACAAGGCATACGCCGAGGTGCGGCGGGACATAGAAAAAACGGGCAGCTTACCTGTACCGCTCCATATACGCAATGCTCCCACGCGGCTTATGCGGGATCTTGATTACGGCAAAGGATACCGTTATGCTCATGACGAAGCGGACGGCCTGGTTGAGCAGGAACATTTACCGGCAGAACTTGCCGGCAGAAAATATTATCAGCCAACCACACGCGGATATGAAGCCCTTGTAAAAGACAGGTTAGCAAAATGGCGCCGCATTTTAAAAGCGCGTAATAATAAAAACCAGTTGGAATCCTTAAAAAGGAGATAATTGCGGATGAGATCTTTATTTTTGCTCATTTCCCTGCTCAGCCTGTTTGTCTCGGGGATATATACGGCATGTGCGACCATTTCCGGAGCAGAAAACCTGCTGATCTTTTACTCCAATGATGTAATAGGAGAAACCGAACCCTGCGGCTGATCAAAACGCCAATTGGGCGGTCTGTCCAAAAAAGCATATCAAATGGAAAAGATCAGGGAAACCCATAAGCTGTCCTACCTGACCCTGGACGGAGGCAATCTGTTATTCAAGCAGGAACGGCTCTCAGCAGCGCTGCTGCAGCAGGCAAAGATCACTGCCGCCGGCATCGTCGATTCCTACAACCTGATGCAGTATGATGCTGTGGCGGTTGGCAAAAAGGATCTGGCCGCGGGACTCCCCTTTCTTGAAGAGCAGGCCGCCCGCGCTAAATTCAGCTGGCTGTCCGCCAACCTGGTGCGCAAATCAGACACAGAACCTATTTTCTCGCCAAGCCTGATCCGCAAAGTCGGCAATATTTCCGTCGGAATCATAGGCCTTACAGCCTACGATGGCAAGGTTCATTTCCAGGACAACGAAAATGCCGCAATTCTTCCTTATGATATGGTTCTGTCCGAACTCATATCTGACCTGTCGGCAAAATGTGATATGCTTATTTTACTGTCAAACAATTCAGTCAGCCAGAACCAGGAAATAGCAGAATCCTATCCAGGTATCCATATCATTATCCAGTCTGGATTCAGTCCGCGAAATTATGCCCCGCGTTTACATAATAACACCATCATCATGCAGACAGGTTATAAAGGCCAACATCTCGGCTGGCTGAACGTGAACTGGCAGGAGTCGAAAACCTGGGGTCGCGTGGGTGCGACCAAGGAGCTGGCAACAAAAAAACAGGAACTCGATGGTCTCAACGGCCGGATCAGCCGCATCGAGCGGCGCGAAGCAAAAGAAACACTGCCAACAAATAAAAGCTACCAGAATCTGCTGTCCACCAAAAAGAACCTGCTTTCTGAAATCATCTTTCTTGAAAACGAACTCAAGGAATTAGAAGAATCAGGAAAGATTCCCGCAACCTTTGAGAATCACTTTATCGCCCTGGATGTCAACCTGCCTGACCAGCCTGCAGTGATGGAAATTGTCAACGCTGCTAAACAAAGCGTCAATAAAGCCGGTAGGAGCCAGGCGGCCGGTGCGGCAAGCTATGCCGGCAAAAAGAAATTGCAGATAGAAAATCTGGTTTTTTCAGGGTGGCAGGCCTGCCGAGAATGTCATGCCGCGCAAACTGATTTCTGGAATAAAACCGGCCATGCGTCTGCATACCAGACACTTGTTGAACAGGAACAGCAATTCAATCTTGACTGCCTTCCCTGTCACGTAACGGCAGAATATAAAGATATTAAAATCAGTGACGATGATGCACTGCTTCTCTCTTTACCTGCAGTGCTGCAGCAGGTTGGCTGTGAAGTCTGTCACGGCCCCGGGCGGGAGCATGCCGGTACAGGCAATCCTGCCCTTATTTCCCGCAAACCGGAGAGCCCGATCTGTAGCAGGTGCCATACGCCTGAGCGCGACCTGGAATTCAACTATGTTAATGATGTTGAGCAGATAGCATGCCCGGCAAGCAGGTAAAAGATCATGCTTTTCCCTGTTGTTGGACACATAAGGTTCTTGGGAACAATACTGCTATCTTACAGTTCCCATAATAATTCTCAGGTGAAATCAGGATGGTTCTTATGACTTTGATCTCATCCAGGAAATTGCCTCATCCAGGCTTTCATAGGGAAAGTACTTTACCTTGGCATTGACAAAATGATCAACTATCCTGGGCATGATTGAAACAATTTTACCATCGCTGACCGCGGCGACTTTTTCAATTTTCGTATGATGCTCCCGGACAAATTTGAGATGGGACAGCAGGCCTGCGAAGTCCTGCCATCCGGGGAATGACTCAACCTGGATTATCAAGCCCCTGAGTTTCCCTTCCTGTTCAATATAAGGGTCAATCTCTTCTGCCAGGAGCCTGAAATCCTTTTCACTCAAGGAAGCTGAAGGAGTAACGGTCACTATACCTGAATCCTGATCGAGTTTTATCTGTAACATTTTTCTTCTCCGGAAATTAATCATACGACATGGGGCGGCAGCAACTGCATTCGCTTGAACCCCTGCCCATTTTTGATTGTATCAGCCATGAGACCCGGTCCTCTATATAAAACAGAGGGTGACAACTTATCTTAGGAAGATTCCTTCTGATAGCAACAAAAAACTTCAGCCCCAATAAAAAAGGGGTCATGCCGAATTTTGCATGACCCCTGATTAAATTTTAATATGCAAAAGCTTTTAAGCGCCAAACGCATCCTGCAACGGCGGTACGGTCTGCTTCTTGCGGCTCATCATGCCGTCAACCCACATGGAATGCCCTTCCAGCTTAGCGTTGAAAGCTCCCTCAATAATAGCAGGCTCATCGGACACTACCATAAGTTCGGTCCCTTCCTTGACCACGTCCGTAAGCATGAACAATACAGAATGGCGGCCTTCTGCTTTGACT